>CAXUES010000151.1:0-2812 GCA_964250185.1 uncultured Solirubrobacteraceae bacterium
CAGCTCGGCTCCTGGCTGGGGGACCGCACCGCGCTCGACGTGGTCGCCGAAGCCGGCGGTTCGGCCGTCGCGCTGGCCGGGACGCTCGCCTCGGGCATGGCGATGTGGGACGACCGCGGGTTCTTCAAGCGCGCGCAGCTCGCGGCGAGCGACCTCGCCCTCAGCGGGATCGCCCGCTTCGACGACCTCCACGAGCTCACGGTCTTCGCCGACAACCTCGTCCCCCACGTGCTGCGCTGCGACGGGGCGCTGCACTACGACGACACGCTCGCCGCCGCCATCGAGGCGGAGGAGCTGCTCCCGGCGGGCGGCGCCGAGGAGGAGATCCGCGCCGCCGCCGTGCACTGCGGCGCGCTGCTGGCGGCCCACCTCGGCGTCCCCGAGCACGAGCTGGACCACCTGCTGTGGAACCGCGGGCAGGCCGCGGACTACAAGGCGCGCCCGCGCCACCGCTGTCGGACGATCTTCTACTGACCCCGGCCCGGGGCGACCGTCACGTCCCCGCCGACCCGCAGCGAGCCCGCTCCCGCGTGGCGCACCGCGTCGCGTCGCTCGGCGTAGCGGATCGCCTCGTAGGCGACCAGGGCAACGCAGACCGCGCAGACGAGGGCCAGCGCGGGGAGCGCGTCGATCGAGGTGGCGAGCGGGAACAGCGCGACCAGCACGAGCACGGTCGCCGCGCGGCGCGTGCTCAACGAGCGGGTGTTGCGCAGGCGCATGAGGACCATCCCGGACAGGTAGAGCGCCGGGCCGCCGACGAGCGCGGCCGCCTTCGGGCCCTTCAGCGGCTCGTCGACGTGGGCCAGGGTCGACTCCACCCCGAGCGCGAGGAGGACGACGCCCGCGATGAGCAGCAGGTGGAGGTAGGAGTAGTTGTCACGCGCGGCGGCGTTGCGCTCGAGCTGCGTGGGCCGGGACGCGACGACGCGCTCGGCGACGACCGCCACCACGTCGAAGTACATCCACCACAGCGCGGCCGAGGTGGCCACCCCGAGGCACGCCGCCACGACGACCCCGGCGTCGAGCTCGACCTCCCCCGCCCCGACGCCCAGCGCGACGATCGACTCGCCCAGGGCGATGATGACGATGAGCCCGTGGCGCTCGGCGAAGTGGGCGATGCCCACCCGCCAGCGCCCGATGCCGCGCAGCGCGCCGCCGAAGTCGATGGCCAGCGCGAGCGCCCAGCACCCGCCCTGCGGCGTGCCGTCGAGCTGGGAGGCCGCGACGAGGAGGCCGACGGCGGCGACCACGCTCGGCGCGAGCGCGAGCGTCCCGGCGCGCACGCTGGACGACGTCGGCGCCAGGCCCTGCAGCACGAGGTGGGCGACGCGGACGACGCCGTAGGCGACCGCGAAGAGCAGGCCCTCGTCGCCGAAGGCCTCCGGCACCGCCAGCGCCACGACCAGCAGCGCGGCCATGGCGACGAAGACGACGATCCGCGGCCAGCCCTCCTGCGGGTCGATGACGTTGGTCAACCAGGCGTAGCCGACCCAGGCCCACCACAGCGCGGCGAGGACGAGCATCCCCTGGGCCAGGCCGGTCCAGCTGGAGGCCTCGGCCATCAGGGCGGTGACCTGCGTGAAGGCCAGCACGATGACGAGGTCGAAGAAGAGCTCCAGCGGGGTGACGCGATGCTCCTCGGCGGCCTCGCCCGCCCCGGCCGCGCTCACCCGCCCGCGGGATCCTGCCCGCGCACCCGGCGCAGCTGGCGCACCGGGGCGACCTGCTCGGGCTCGGCGCCCAGCGAGGCGACCTGCCGCTCCAGCGCGGCGATGCGCCCCGAGAGATCGCGGATCGCGTCGGCCAGCGGGTCGGGCAGGTGGATCCAGTCGGCGTCGGGGCCCTCGGGCCGGCGGCCGTTGACCCGCACGGGATGGCCGGGGTTGCCGACCACCGTCGCGTCGGCGGGCACGTCGGAGATGACGACGGAGTTCGCCCCGACCTTCGCCCGGTCGCCGACCTCGATCGGCCCGAGCAGCTTGGCGCCCGACCCCACGACGACCTCGTCCCCGACGGTGGGATGGCGCTTGCCGCCCGCGAAGCCGGTCCCGCCGAGCGTCACGCCCTGGTAGAGGGTCACGTCGCGGCCGACCTCGGCGGTCTCCCCCACGACGACGCCGAGCCCGTGGTCGATGAAGAGCCCCGGGCCGATCCGCGCGGCGGGGTGGATCTCCACCCCGGTGACCGCGCGCGATGCCGCGGCGATCGCGCGCGGCGCGACGGGCACGCCCGCGCCGTGGAGACGCCACGGGCCGCGGGATCGCGGTCGTGGACCGCGTCGACGTCGCGGCGCACCTCGCCGAGCACGCGCGTCAGGGTGCCGAGACCGAGCATCGCGGCTGGACGGTACTCCGCCTCCGGGCCTCCCGGCCGACCATCGAAAGACCCGAACTCCCATCCGACATCGGGTGAAGCGGGTACGCTCGGGAGGTGCCCGCTCCGTCGCGCGTCCTGGTCCTCCACGGCTGGCACGGGTCGGGCGACGACCACTGGCAGGCCTGGCTGACGCAGGAGCTGCGCGCCGCGGGCCACCACGTCGCCTTCCCCGCGCTCCCCGCCTGCGACGAGCCCTGCCCCGACGCCTGGGGCGGCACGCTGCACGTGCAGCTCGAGGCGCTGCGCGCCGCGCCCGGCGGCGAGCGCGTCGTCGTGTGCCACTCGCTCGGCTGCGTGCTGTGGCTGCGCGAGGCCGCGCGCGTGCGCCCCGAGCACCGGCCGGACCGCGTGGTGCTCGTCGCGCCGCCCTGCCGCGACGCGCGGGTCCCCGAGCTCGACGGCTTCTACCCCACGCTCGCCGACGAGGACGCGGACG
>CAXUES010000151.1:2822-6964 GCA_964250185.1 uncultured Solirubrobacteraceae bacterium
GCTCCACCCGCCTGGTCTGCAGCGACGACGACCCGTACTGCCCGCACACGGCGGGCGCGCGCGACGCCTGGGGCGAGCCGCTGGGCATCCCCACCGACCTGCTCCCCGGCCAGGGCCACCTCAACGTCGAGGCGGGCTACGGCGCCTGGCCGGCCATGCGCGACCTCGTGCTCGGGCGGATCGCCGCCCTCGCCTGAGCCCCGCGGTCGCCTAGTAGGCGAAGAAGGGCTGCGACACGTAGCGCTCGCCCGAGTCCGGCAGCACCACGGCGATGCGCTTGCCCTGCGCCTCGGGCCGCGCGGCGACCTGCAGCGCGCCCCACAGCGCGGCGCCGCACGAGAGGCCGGCCAGCACGCCTTCGCGGCGCGCGCACTCCCGCGCCGTCTCGATGGCGGCCTCGTCGGGCACCTGGATGATCTCGTCGAGCAGCTCGCGGTTGAGGACCGGCGGCACGAAGCCCGGGCCGATCCCCTGGATCTTGTGCGGGCCCGCGGGGCGACCGGAGAGCACCGCGCTGGACTGCGGCTCGCAGGCGATGACCTCCAGCTTGGGGTTCTTGTGCTTGAGCACCTCGCCCGTGCCCGTGATGGTCCCGCCCGTGCCGGCGCCGCATACCAGGTAGTCGACCTTGCCGTCGAGCTGCTCCCAGATCTCCGGGCCGGTCGCGCGGCGGTGGGCCTCCGGGTTGGCCGGGTTGGCGAACTGGTCGGGCAGGAAGACGTCGTCGCGGGTGGCCATCGCGCGTGCGGCGTCGACGGCCTCGTTCATGCCGCCCATCGACTCGATGACCTCGACGCGGGCGCCGTAGAGGCGCAGCAGCCCCTCACGCTCGCGGCTCATCCCCTGCGGGAGCGTCAGCACGAGGTCGTAGCCCTTGGCCGCGCAGACGAAGGCCAGCGCGATGCCGGTGTTGCCGCTCGTGGCCTCCACGATGGTGGAGCGACCCGGCTCGATGCGGCCCTCGGCCTCGGCCGCGGCGATCATCGCCACGCCGATGCGGTCCTTCACCGAGCCGCCGGGGTTCCCCGACTCGAGCTTGCCGAAGAGCTCCACGCCCTCGGGCGCCAGGCGCGTGAGCTGGACCATCGGCGTGTTCCCGACGAGGTCGGAGACGTCGGTGGGGATGCGTCGGGCCATGGCCCCCAAGGCTATGCGGGTGGGTCGGTGCGCGCAGGAGCTCCCTCGTCCGGGCGCTCGCGCCGCGGTGCCCGACCGCTGCGCTTGCGCGACCACAGGCCCGCGAGCTCCGTCCCCGACAGCTCGGTCCGGGCCTCGGCCTCCTGCGGCTCGGACGCCGGCGCGGGGTCGCGATCCTCGAACGCCATGCCCCGGGGTTCGACGGCGCAGGACGATGCACCTGCAGCCGGTCGGTCCCCAGCGAACGTGCCGCGGGCGGCCCGGGCCCGCCTCGGCACCACCGCGAGGATGAGCACCGGTCGAGGACGCGGGCGTGATCGTCACCTACTTCATGCCGGGCCCCGTGGACATGAAGGACGCCCCGGAGGACGTCGCCGGGCAGGCCCTCGAGGCGCTCTTCGCCGGCAAGGCGTCCGTGGTGGCCGGCAACCCGCTCGTCAAGGCGCAGGCCACGCCGACCGCCTCATCCCCTGGACGGTCAAGGCGGCCCACGAGGTCCTCGCGCGGCCCGGCTCGGCCGAGTAGCCAGGGCCCTGCGTCAGAGCACGCGCTCCAGCCAGGCGCCGGTGGCGGAGGCCACCGCGTCGGTGTCGCGCTTGAGCGCGTGGTCGCCCTGCACCACGACGACCTCGCGCAGCGGCGCAGCGGGCTCGGGCACGCCGAAGCGGTCCGTGGCGCCCTGGACGACGAGCAGGGGCACGGCGACCTCGTCGAGCTCGGGCTGCCGGGTGGCCCGCGGCTTGGCCGGATCGCGCTGGGGCGGGGAGAGCGGGAAGGCGAGGCACAGGACCGCGACCGCGCGGGTCGCCGCGGCGGTCCGGCAGGCCACGCGCGCCCCGGAGGAGCGGCCGCCCTGCACGAGCGGGATCCCACCTCCCAGCGGCCCGGTGTCGCGGAGGTGCTCCACCACCGCGAGCCAGCCCTCGTCGAGCACGGGCGTCCGCGGCGTCGCCTTCTTGCCCGCCACGCGATAGGGCTGCTCCACGCGGACGACGGCGATCGAGCGCTCCAACGCGGCCCGCGTGACGGCCAGGAGGTCGGGCGCCTCGACCGATCCGCCCGCGCCGTGGCCCAGCAGGAGCGCCGCGCGGGCGTCCGGGAGCGCGTGGACGTGCGCGCGCGCCAGGCCGTGGGGCGTCTGGATGTCCAGCCGGGTCGGATCGCCGTGCACCGCCGCCGATGCTGCCAGCATGCGCGCATGGAGGCCTCCACGGATCCGGTGCGGGTGGACAAGTGGCTGTGGGCGGCGCGCCTGGTCAAGACGCGCCCCGACGGCGCCGACGCCGTCAAGGGCGGTCGCGTGCACGTCAACGGCAAGTCGATCAAGCCCAGCCGGGACGTCGGCCCGGGCGACCGCCTCGAGCTCGTCACGGGGCCCTTCCGGCGGACGGTGATCATCAAGGCGACCGCCGAGCGGCGCGGGCCCGCATCGCTCGCCGTGCAGCTCTACGACGAGACGCCGGAGTCGATCGAGAAGCGCGAGGCCGTCGCCGCGGAGCGCCGCGCGGAGTGGGCCGACCGCGACGCCCGCACCGGCCGGCCGACCAAGCGCGACCGGCGGCGCATCGAGGAGGTCATGGGCGACCGCGCGCGCAAGCGGCGCGGCCGCTGAGCCTCAGGCGAGCAGCGTCCAGGGGTCGAACGACTCGATCGGGATGACGCGCGTGCGGGGCAGCGCGACGGTGAACGCGCCGACGTCGTCCTCGAGGTCGTGCAGCTCCAGGCCCTCCCACTCCAGCTCGGTGAGCGCGGTGCTCATGAGCTCGCGGAAGCCGAGCAGGCCGACCCGGCGCTCGCCGGGCGCGCGCAGCAGCGCGGCGACCTGCGGGGCGAAGTCACCGTCGTGGCTGGCGAGCAGGACGTCGCCCGAGCCGCGCTCCACCAGCGCGTCGAGCGTCCGCTGGATCGCGACGTCGACGACCTTGACGTCGGCGGGCCCGCTGAGCGGGACGGGCCGGTAGTCCAGCGCCGTGAGCGCCTGCACGAAGGACATCGGCAGGTGGCTGGACCCGTTGAGGAAGAAGAGCCCTCGCACGGGCTGGTCCCAGGTCGAGCGCGCGTGATCGCGGACGCGGTCCCACCGGGGGCGCTCCTCGGGCGCGGGGCGGCGGCCGAGCAGGCTGCCTCCCAGCGTCGCGTCGATGTTCTCCCCGTCGACGAGGAGGAACGTCTCACTGGGCGCCCCGACGGCCACGCGCGGAGCCTACCCTCGGGGCCAGTGCGTGGACCGACCCCACGGCGGCTCGTGAGCGCCAGCGACCTCAAGCGCCAGCGGGGCTGGACCGAGGGGCTGCTGGTGGCGCTGCTCGGCGCGCCCGACGCCCTCGGCCCCAACCCGCACGGCTTCCGCGCACCCCAGCGCTTCTTCCGCGAGGACCGGGCCCTGGAGGCCGAGCGCGATCCGGGGTTCGTCCGGCGCGTCGAGGGCCTGAGCGAGCACGGGGCCTGGCGCCGGGAGCAGCCGACGCGCAGCTACGGCCCCGAGGAGATCCACCGCCTGGAGTGGCTCGACGACCCGGGCCGCATCCGGCTCTTCCTCGCCCCGCGGGTGCCGCGCCGCCGGCGCCGCCCGGCACCCGAGCCCGCCGCCGCCGCCCCGGCCGGGATGCGCTTCGAGATCCTCACGCTCTTCTAGGCAACAGGTCGCAACCGCACCTCCGGCCTGTTGACGCGGCGTTCCGGTGACTACCGTTCACGGAGCCGACCCCGGCGTCCCGTCGGGTCGGAGGGACTGGCCCCGCCCGCTTGAGACGAAGCGGGACGGGGCCGCACCGTTCGGTGCTGAGGGGTCCGGGCAGCCGGGCTCCTCAGCACCTGGTTGCCCGCGCTGACAGGCTGTGAACCACGACGGCCAGTCGCAGGTCGACGCGGCGTCCAGGTCAAGGAACCGGCAGCGGCACCGGGGTCGTCAGCACGCTGGCCGGGGTCAGCGGCGGGAGCTTCGTGTCGATGGAGCGGGCGCGCACGAGCAGCTCGCGCTGGATGTCGAGGCTCTCGGCGAAGCG
>CAXUES010000152.1:0-3481 GCA_964250185.1 uncultured Solirubrobacteraceae bacterium
GAGCCGGGCGATGACCAGGACGGCGTCGACCTCCTGGGCGAGGGGGAGCGCGTCGCTGATCTCCGTCAACGGGGGGGAGTCCACCACGACGTAGTCGGCGACCGCCTCGGCCTCGTCGATCAGCCGCCGGGCCAGGGGGACGGTGAGCCGGTCGGCGTCGAAGGAGCCCGCGCGCTCCACGAGCAGGAAGCTCAGGTCGGGCCCGTAGGCCTCGTGCTGGAAGAGCGCGCGCTCCAACGGGACCTCGTCGCGCATGACGCTGCCCGTGCCGACCTGGGGCCGCACGCCGATGGCGATGCCGACGCTGGGCCGGCGGAGGTCGGCCTCGATGAGCACCACGCGGTTGCCGGCCTGCGCGAGGGAGTGGGCGAGGTTCAGCGCGGTGGTCGTCTTGCCCTCGCCCGCGCCGGAGCTCGTGACCAGCAGCGACCGCGGGCGTCGCTCGCCGAGCGTCGCGACGACCGTGGCCCGCAGCGTGCGGTAGGCCTCGATGGCCGGTCGCGTGAGCGCGTCCGGCGACATGGGGCGATCCAGCGGCTGGCGGCTGACGTTCGGGATCCGGCCGAGGACGGGCAGGCGGTAGACCTCGCGCAGCTGCTCCTCGCGCCGCAGGCGCGGGTCGAGCGCCTGCAGGCCGAAGGCGGCGCCGATGCCGAGCACGAGCCCGCCGATGAGCGCCGCGATGAGCGTGAGCTTCGGCTTGGGGCTGAGCTGCCCCAGCGGCGGCACCGCGGCCGAGGAGAGGCGCAGGGTGGGATCCTGACCGACCCGCAGCGACTGGAGGTCGGCGATGCGCTCCCCGAGCGTGCCCGGGCCGCTGCGCTCGGTCTCCGGCTGCTGGGCCAGGCGCTGCTGCAGCGCCGGGACGAGGACGTCGATCTGGGCGTGCAGCTGCTCCGTGCTCACGGCGACCGCCGCGCGGGCGACGGCGGTGGCCAGGGCCGCGGCACCGTCGGCGCTGTCGGCCTGCGCGCGCACCGCGACGAGGTTGCTCTGCGCGATGGGCTCGACGGTGACGCCCTCGAAGATGCCCGTGGCCGACTCCCGCGACCGCAGGAGCTGCACGACGCGGGCCCCGACGGCCGGCGTGGTGACCAGCCGGGAGGCCGTGGTGACGTCCTGGGTCGGGTCGTTGGACTCGGTGATGAGCCCGAGGCCGGCCGTGGTGGTGTCGCCGGCCGAGACGGGGGTGATGAGCAGGTCGGCCTCGGCCTCGAAGACCTTGGGCGCCAGCGAGACGTAGGCCAGCGCGGCCACGATCGCGATGAGCGCGACGGCGGCCACGATCCACCAGCGCTCGCGGACGGTCGCGGTGTAGCGCGCGAGGCCCTCCGAGTCCGAGCGCACCCGCAGCCAATCCCCACCCCGTCCTCCGCCGAGGCGCGCGTCCCGCATCTGGCGCATACTACGCAGACCGCCCGGGCGCCAGCCCTCCGGCCGTCCGCATGCACGAGCCCGAGCGCCACCCCGAGATCTCCCCCGTCGCGAGCGTGCTCGTTCCCGTGCTGGACGAGGCGCGCACCATCCGGGACGCCGTGGAGGCGATGCTGGCCCAGGAGCTCGACGGCGACGTCGAGGTCCTCCTCGCCGACGGCGGGTCGACGGACGGGACGCCCGCCCTGCTGCGCTCCATCGCCGAGCACGACCACCGGGTCGTGGTGCTGGAGAACCCGAGCGGCGGCACCGCCGCCGGGCTCAACGTGTGCCTCGCCGCCGCCCGCGGGACGTACGTCGCGCGCATGGACGCCCACACGACCTACCCGCCCGACTACGTCGCGCTCGGCGTCGCGCGGCTCGCGCAGGGCGGCACCTCGTGGGTGGCCGGACCGCAGGTGCCCGAGGCCGGGGGAGGGCTGTCGGGCGCCGTCACCGCCGCGCTGGGCACCTGGCTCGGCCGGGGCCCGTCGCGCAAGTGGGACGCGCGCGGGGAGACCGAGCTCGACACGGGCGTCTTCTGCGGGGTCTGGCGGCGCGAGGACGTGCTGCGCTTCGGCGGCTGGGACGAGGGCTTCCCCCGCAACCAGGACTCCGAGCTGGCCGCCCGCTTCCTGCGCGCCGGCGAGCGGATCGTGAGCCTGCCGGGCATGGCCGCGCGCTACCAGCCCCGCTCCTCGTTCCGCGGGCTCTGGCGCCAGTACGTCGACTACGGCAGCTACCGGGCCAAGACCGCCAGGCGCCACCCGACGAGCATGCGCCGGGCGCTGCTCATGCCCCCGGCGCTCGTGGTCGCCGCCGCGGCGGCCGTGGTCGCGCCGCGCCCGCTGCGCCTCCCGGCGCGCGCCGCGGTGGGCGCCTACGGGCTCGCGCTGGGACGCGCGGCCCAGCAGGCCGCGGCCGCCGGAGCGGGAGCAGACGCCCTGCGCGTCCCGCTCGTGCTCGCCACGATGCACGCCGGCCACGGCACGGGCTTCCTCCGCGGCTGCCTGCGGTGGGGGATCCCGGTGCGCGCGCTGCTGCGCGTCACCGGCCTGCGGGCCGACCCGGCCGACGAGGCGCCCTACGCCGGGCGGGTCGACGCGCCCTCGCTGCGCCCCTCTTGATGCGCCTCGCGATCTACACCGACTACGTCTACCGCCGCGACGCGGCCGGCGTCTCCGCCGAGCGCGCCTTCGTGCGCTTCATGGGCGCCCTGCGCCCGCACGTCGACCGGCTCGTGCTGCTCGGCCGCGAGCATCCCGAACCCGGCCGCTCGCACTACTCCGTCCCCGGCGACGTCGAGCTCGTCGGCCTGCCCTACTACGAGAGCCTGGCCAGTCCGGCGGGGGCCGTCCGCACGTCGCTCGCCGGCGCGCGGCGCTTCTGGCGGGCGCTGGACGACGTGGATGTCGTGTGGCTGCTCGGCCCGTTCGCCCAGGCGATCGTCTTCGCCGGGCTCGCGCGGCTGCGCCGCCGCCGCGTCGTGCTCGGCGTGCGCCAGGACCTGCCGGTGTACGTCCGCAGCCGCCACCCGGGCCGTCGCTGGGCCCACGTCGCCGCCGACGTCCTCGAGTGGACCTTCCGGCGGATGGCCCGGCGCCTCCCCGTCGCGGTCGTCGGGCCCGACCTGGCCCGCAACTACGCCGGCTCGAGCGCCGTGCTCGAGCTCACCGTCTCGCTCGTGGAGCAGGCGGACGTCGTCGCCGTCGAGGACGCGCTGGCCCGGGCCCCGGGCCGGCCGGCGACGATCCTCAGCGTGGGGCGGCTGGACCGCGAGAAGAACCCGCTGCTGCTCGCCGACGCGCTCGCCGGCCTCCGGGCCGAGGGCGTCGACTGCCGGCTCGTCGTCGTCGGCGACGGCCCCATGGCCGGCGAGCTGCAGGCGCGCCTGGACGAGCTCGGGCTCGCCGGGCACGCCGCGCTGCTCGGCTACGTCCCGATCGACGGCGGCCTCACCGAGCTCTACCGCACCGCGGACGTCTTCCTGCACGTGTCCCACACCGAGGGCCTGCCCCAGGTCGTCTTCGAGGCCTTCGCCGCGGGGCTCCCGCTCGTGGCCACCGAC
>CAXUES010000152.1:3491-6953 GCA_964250185.1 uncultured Solirubrobacteraceae bacterium
GGCGTGGCCGCGGCCGTCGGCGAGGCCGGCGTCCTGATTCCGCCGCGCGACGTGCCCGCGGCGGTCGCGGCGGTCCGCCGCGTGCTCGAGGACGGGGGAGAGCGCGCGCGCCTGGTCGCGGGCGGCAACGCCGCCGTGCAGCGCCACACCATGGAGCACGAGGCCGCCGAGCTGGCGGCCTTCCTCCGCCCGGGCTGAGGCCGCGGGCGGCGTCAGCCCTGCAGCACGCCCGCGATGCCCCGCGCCGCGGGGGACGTCCCCAGGAGCTTGGCGCACGGGCTGCCCAGCGGCACGGCGAGGTCCGGCCCCAGCCCGGGGTCGACCATGGTGTTGGGGCCGAGGCGGAACCCGCCGCCGGAGCGGTCGACGGCGCCCAGCTGGCCACCGTGCAGGCAGTTGCCCTGTACGACGTTGCGGCTCCCGCGGCGGCCGCCCGGGCCGTAGTAGGACTCCACGTCGTGGCGCAGGCGCGAGCCGGCGAGGACGTTCCCGGTCACGAGCGTGCCGCTGGACGCCCGGCGGCCCTCGCCGCCGAAGATGAGGCCCTCGCCGTTGCCCACGACCACGTTGCCGACGACCCGGGTGCCCTGGGCGTCCGGGTAGAGCTGGATGCCGCGGTCGGCGTTGTCGACGATGACGTTGCCCGAGATCGTGGTCCGGTCGGCCATCGAGACGTAGATGCCGTGGTCGTAGTTCGTCGCGGGGAGCCGTCCGCAGTCGTGGATCCGGCTCGCCTCGATGCGCGTCCCGACGGCCCGGCCGTAGCCCGGTGAGCCGAGCAGGAAGCAGATGCCCGTGTGGTGGTTGGTCACGTCGACGCGGGCGAAGGTCGCGTCGCGCCCGTTGACCGTCGGCGACGGGAGGTCGCGGGCGTTGCGCCCGTCGATGTCGAGGTCGGTGATGCGGGCGTGACGCGACGCGCGGGTCACCCAGAAGCGCCCCTGGATGAGCGCCCGCTCGCCGGGCGACGAGCGCAGCGTGACGTCGCTGCGGTCGAAGGTCACGTCCTCGCGGTAGGTCCCCGCCCGCAGGCACCCGACGTCGCCGGGACGCAGGGAGCGCAGCAGCCGCGCCACCGAGGCGTCCTCCGTGCGGGTGCAGGCCGGCACGACCGGGCTGACCGCACGCTGCGCGTCCGGGCCGGAGGACCGGCCCAGCGCGAGCGCGACGACCAGGGCGACCAGCGCGACCGCCAGCGCCGCGCCGCGCATCCGCCGGCTAGCGACGGGCCTGCGCGCGGCCGGTCCAGGCGCCGCGCACGGTGACCCGCAGGCCCGACGTGCCCAGCGCGGCGGGGAGCGCCACGCTCAGGCGGTTCAGGGGGGTGGGCCGGACGTACTGGCGGTAGCGCAGCTGCGTGCCCTGGTAGGCCTGCAGGAAGAGCAGCTCGGTCCCGGACGCGGTGCCCGACAGGACGAGGTGGTCGCCCGACCGGCGCAGCGCGATGCGCGGCGTCGTCGGCTTGCCCTTCGTGCGGAGCGCCCGGCGCACGGCGGCCAGCACGGGCTTGGCCTTGCCGCGGTCGTCGAGCAGGCCGAAGTGGTAGCCGTCGGGGCCCTGGTCGGTCGCCTGGAACTGGATGGCGCCCTTGATCCACGGCCGGGTGCGCATGGCCCGCAGCACGTCGACCGTGTTGCGCGCCTGCGCGGTGCGGCTCACGCACGCGTGCTCGCCGTCGCTCGCGGGACCGCCCTTGCGGTAGCAGGTGTCGAACCCGAACTCGGTGAGCCACAGCGGCGTGCGGTCGCCGTTCTTGGCCTGGACGATCCGGGTGTCGCGCAGGGCGGTCAGCGGCAGGTCGTAGAACTGCACGGCGAGCCCGTCGTAGGAGCCCTTGATGCCCGCGGCGTACATGGCCTGCAGCCAGCGGCCGTCCACGCCGACGAAGGAGCCCGCGAGCACCGGCAGCGTCGGGGCGGCCGCCTTGAGCGGGCCGTAGAGCGCCTTCACCAGCGCGACGTAGGAGGCGACCTTCTGGTCACCGGCCCAGTACTTCTCGTTGACCTGGTCCGGCTCGTTCCAGACCTGGAAGGCGGCGAGCGACGAGGCGTAGCGCTGGGCGAGGAGGACGGAGATCGGCACCGCGGTGGTGACGTCGCTCGGCCGGTAGCGCGTGACGTCGGTCCGGTTGGCCTGCGGGCCGCCGCAGTCGCCGCGCACCTCGGCAGGAGCCGAGGAGGCCCAGCACGGTGTGCGGTCGAGGAACAGCACGACCTTCATGCCGTTGGCGCGGGCCTGGGCGATGGTGGCGTCGAGCTGGCCGAGGGCCGCGGCGTCGACCTGGCCGGGTCCGGAGGGCTCGAGCTCGGCCCAGGAGGCCTCGACGCGCGTGAGCGTGGCGCCCGCGCGCTGTGCGGTCTTGGCCACGGCCGGCGACGTGATGCCCTGCACGCCCCAGGCGACCTTCGCGGAGGCGGGCGCGGCGAGCGCGAGCAGCAGGAGCAGCCCGAGGGCCAGGGCGGAGGGAGCTCGTCTCATGTCGGTGTGGGCTCCATGCGCACCGCGCGGGCGGTCAGCGCGGCGAGGGAGCCGAGGCCGGCGAGCAGCGCCAGGCCCAAGAGGAGGTCGCTCGTACCGAGCGGGATGGCGCTGACGTGCGCGCCGGCGGGGGCGGCGGCGCTCCGTCGCGAGACCGCGGGGGTCGGCGCGAGCGGCGCGAGGCGATCGGTGGTCGGCGTGGGGGCGGTGCGGTCGCGCACCCGCCGCCCCGCCCGGCTCGGCGTGGCGCGGCCACCGCGCGAGGCGGAGGAGCCGGACCCGCCCGTCGAGGAGGGGCGTCGGGTCGTGGCCGCTGCGTCGGGTGCGGCTGCGGCCACGGCGGGCGCAGCCGGGGCGGGGGCCGGCGCGCGCAGCGAGGTGCTCGCGGCGTCCGTCGCCGCATCGGTGCCGCTCCCCGAGCCAGAGCCCGAGCCGCCGCCGCTGCCGCCTCCGCCGAGGAGCTGCCCGCCGAGGAGCTGCTGGTCGCCGCTGCCGGGTCCGCCGTAGCCGGACAGGAGCGAGTCGGCGCGGGCAGCGGGGACCGCCACCAGGAGGAGCAGCGCGAAGATCGTTGCGGTGAGGAAGCGGGGCATCGCGCGAGCCGGGACGGCCCTCGGGCGGCGCCACCGCTGCTGGACGCTATCACGCTCCGTCTGCCGGTCGATCGGGGTCATCGCAGCGCGGCGGTGGTCGCGATGATCCGGCGGCTCAGGACGCCGAGGTCGATCCTGCCGCCGTCGGCGACCACGCGGACCGCCTCGCGGGCCAGGGCATCGCGCGGCGCGAGGGCCGACGCGCGCCGCAGGTGCACCAGGGCCGCGGCGCGGCGCCCGAGGTTCGAGTCGACCGCGCCGAGCTCGAGCTGGGCGTACTGGTCGTCCGGCGAGCGCTGCAGGGCGCGCTCGTAGGCGGCGCGGGCGCGCGGGAGGTCGCCGAGCCGCACGGCGATGCTCCCCGCCAGCGAGTCCGGCGTGGCCGACAGCG
>CAXUES010000153.1:0-6951 GCA_964250185.1 uncultured Solirubrobacteraceae bacterium
GTCTGCAACGCCGACGAGTCCGAGCCCGGCACCTTCAAGGACCGCGAGCTCATGCTCAAGACGCCCCACCTGCTCATCGAGGGCATGATCATGGGCGCCTACGCGGCCGGGGCGAACAAGTCCTTCATCTACATCCGCGGCGAGTACGCCCAGATGGCCGACGTGCTGGACGCCGCCCTGGTGGAGGCCAAGGAGGCCGGCCTCATCGGCGAGCGCATCCTCGGCACCGACTTCTCGCTCGACCTCGTCGTGCACCGCGGCGCCGGCGCCTACATCTGCGGCGAGGAGACGGGCCTGCTCGACTCGCTGGAGGGCAAGCGCGGCAACCCGCGCCTGAAGCCGCCGTTCCCCGCGAACCAGGGCCTCTACCAGGGCCCGACGCTCATCAACAACGTCGAGACGCTGGCCACCGTGCCGCACATCGTCGAGATGGGCGCCAACGAGTACGCCGCCCTCGGCGTGGACAACTCCACGGGCACGAAGCTCATCTCGGTCTCGGGCAACGTCAAGCGCCCGGGCAACTACGAGATCGAGCTGGGAATGAGCGCCCGCGACATCATCTACGGCCTCTGCGGCGGCATCGAGGGTGATCGCGAGATCCTCCTGTGGTTCCCCGGCGGCTCGTCCTCCCCGGTGCTCACCGCCGAGGACATCGACATCTCCTACGACTTCGACTCGCTGGCCAAGGCGGGCTCGATGCTCGGCTCGGGCGCGATCATCGTCGTGGACGACTCCAACTCGGTCGTGGACGTCTGCCTGAAGCTCGCGACCTTCTACCGCCACGAGTCCTGCGGCAAGTGCACGCCGTGTCGCGAGGGCACCAACTGGACCGTGAAGATGCTCGAGCGCATGAAGACCGGCGAGGCCACGCCGATGGACCTGGACATCATCGCCTCCGTCCAGGAGCAGATCATCGGCCACTGCCTGTGCGTGCTCGGCGACGCCATGGCGATGCCGGTCGGCTCGATGGTCGCGAAGTTCCGCGGCGAGTTCGAGGCCTACATCGAGGCCGCCCGCCAGACCGCCGACGCGGCCTTCCTCACCGACGCCGGAGTCGCAGTTGCCTAGACCTGCCGTTGAGCTCATCACCTTCTCGATCGACGGTCGGGAGGTCGAGGCTCCCGCCAACACCATGCTCGTCGACGCCGCCAAGTGGGGCGACGTCGAGATCCCGGTCTTCTGCTACGAGCCCAAGCTCGGCCAGCCCGTCGGCGCCTGCCGCATGTGCCTGGTGGAGATCGAGGGCATCCCGAAGCTCCAGACGGGCTGCTCCACGCCGGTCAAGGACGGCATGGTCGTCCACACCGAGACCCAGCGCGTCAAGGACGCGCAGGCCAGCGTGGTGGAGTTCCTGCTCATCAACCACCCGCTGGACTGCCCCGTCTGCGACAAGGGCGGCGAGTGCCCCCTGCAGGACGTCTCCTACGGCTGGGGCGGCGGCAAGACCCGCTTCATCGAGCCCAAGCGCCACTTCAAGAAGCCGCTGGAGCTCTCGCCGCTCATCGCGATCGACCGCGAGCGCTGCATCCTCTGCTACCGCTGCGTGCGCTTCTCGCAGGAGGTCGCCGAGGACCACCAGCTCGTGCTCCACGAGCGCGGCGCCGCGACCTTCGTCGGCACCTTCGACGGCCACCCGTACGTCGCGCCGTTCAGCGGCAACATCATCGAGCTGTGCCCCGTGGGCGCGCTCACCTCGCGGCCCTACCGCTTCCGCGCGCGGCCGTGGGACATCGAGAACGCCGGCTCGGTCTGCACGCTGTGCCCCGCGCAGTGCAACGTCGCCTTCACCGTCCGCGACGACCGCGCCCTGCGCGTCATCTCGCGCGAGAACGACGCCGTGGACGACGGCTGGCTCTGCGACAAGGGCCGCTTCGCCTACCAGTCGGTCCACGTCGACGAGCGCATCACCTCGCCCCTGGTCCGCGACGCCGCCGGCGTGCTGCGTCCTGCCTCGTGGGACGACGCCCTGGACGCCGCGAGCGCGGCGCTGACCGCGGCCGGCCCCGCCGTGGGCGCCCTGGCCGGCGGCGAGGCGACCAACGAGGAGGGCTTCCTCCTCACCCGCCTCCTGCGCGAGGGCCTCGGCTCCTCCGACCTGGACTCCCGCACGCACGAGTCGCTCTCGCGCGACGCGCTGCTCGCCCTGGGCGACCCGTCCCTGCAGGCGACCGTGACCGACCTGGAGTACGCGCACACCGTGCTCGTCCTCGGCACCGAGCCCGTCGACGACGCGCCCGTGCTGGACCTGCGCCTGCGCAAGGGCGTGCGCCGCAACGGCGTGAAGCTCGCCGTGGCCACCACGCGCTCCTCGTCGCTGGACCCCAACGCCGTCGCGCGCCTGCGCTACGCGCCGGGCGGCGAGGCCGCGTTCGTCGCGTCGCTGACCGCCGCGGTCTTCGGCGGCGACGTCGACGGCCCGGCCGGCGACGCCGGCAGCGATCCCGAGGGCATCCGCGACCTGGCCCGCCTGCTGCGCACCGGCGGCGGCGAGGACGCGGGCCCCGGCGACGTGGTGATCCTCTACGGCGAGCGCCTGCTCGCCGGGGGCGACGACGTCGTGGGCGGGCTGCTCAAGCTCGCCGGCGCCCTCGGGCTGACCGACCGCCCCGGCGGCGGCCTGCTCGGCGTGCCGACGCAGAGCAACGCCCGCGGCCTGCGCGAGGTCGGCGTGCTCCCCCACGCCACCACGGGCCTCGCGCCCGTCGACGCCCCGGGCCGCGACGCCGAGGCCATCGGCGCCGGCCTCGCCTCGGGCGAGGTCAAGGTCGCCTACCTGCTCAAGGCCGATCCGCTCGCCGACCTGCCCCACCGCGAGGCGTGGGAGCGCGGCCTGGCCCGCGCCGACGCGGTCATCGTGCACGCGGGCTTCCTCTCGGAGACCGTGCGCGAGCACGCGACGGTCGTCTTCCCCGCGGAGTCCTACGCGGAGAAGGAGGGCACGGTCACCCACCCCGACGGGCGCATCCAGCGCCTGCGGCCGGCCATCGGCCGCCCGGGCAGCGTGCGCGCGGAGTGGCAGGTCCTCGCCGAGCTCGGCCGCCGCGCCGGCCTCGAGGACGGGGTCCTCACGGCCTACGTCGCCACCCGCCAGCTCATGGACGCAGTGCCCTTCTACGGCGGCGCGACCGTCGACGAGATCGGCGCCAAGGGCCTGCACTGGCCCACGGCCGCGTCGGCCGAGGCGTTCCCGCTGGGCCAGACGCTCCCCGTGCTGCCCCAGCCGTCGGAGCTCGCCGTCGCCCCGCGCCCCGTGGCCGCCAACGGCCGCCCGGCGCAGCTGCGCCTCGGGACGTTCCGCTCCATCTGGACGTCGCCCGAGGTCGAGGCCTCCCCCGCGCTGAAGTTCCTGCACCCGCGCCAGCGCGTGGAGCTGTCGCCCGCCGACGCCGCGTCGCTGGGCGTCAAGCACGGCGACCGCGTCTCCGTGCGCTCCGGCGCCCGCTCCGTCGAGGCCGTCGCGCACCTGCGCACCGGCGCGCCCGAGGGCACCATCTTCCTCGAGGAGGGCATCCCCGTCGGGGGCGCCTCGGTCCTCGCGGGTCCCCTGGTCGAGGTCCTCCCGTCGTGAACGTGACTCCCCTGCTCGCCGACGTCGGCCTCTCGGAGGCCTGGTACATCCAGATCATCAAGTCGATCGCGATCTTCGCGGTCGGCTTCAACCTCATCCCGGTCGCGCTCATGCTCGACCGCAAGGTGATGGGTCGGATGCAGAACCGCACGGGCCCGTCCCGCGTCGGGCCCTACGGCATCCTCACCCCGATCGCGGACATCGGCAAGCTCGCCGGCAAGGCGGACTTCCAGCCGCGCTCGGCGATCGGCTGGCTCTTCCGCCTCGCGCCGATCATCGCGATCATCACCGCGATCGTCGGGCTGGCGATCATCCCGTTCGGCCCCGTGGTCAACATCTTCGGCTCCGACGTCGGCCTGTACGGCATGGACGTCTCCATCGGGCCGCTCTTCGTCTTCGCCTTCGGCGCGCTGGCCTTCTACGGCACGATGCTCGGCGGCTGGGCCTCGGGCTCGAAGTACTCGTTCCTGGGCTCGATGCGCGCCGCGGCGCAGCTCATCTCCTACGAGGTCTCGCAGTCGCTGGCCATCATCGGCGTGCTCATGACCTCGGGGACCCTGTCGATGACGGGGATCGTCGAGGCCCAGCGCGGGATGTGGTTCTTCATCCCGCAGATCGTCGGCTTCCTGATCTTCATGGTCGCCTCCTTCGCCGAGGCGGCGCGGCCGCCGTTCGACACGACCGAGGCCGACGGCGAGCTCGTCGGCGGCTTCATCACGGAGTTCGGCGGCGGCGGCTTCGCCTCCTACTTCCTGGCCGAGTACGCCCACATGGTCGTCATCTCCGGCCTGACCGTGACCTTCTTCTTCGGCGGCTACCTGCTGCCGTTCGGCATCGACCCGCCCGCGTTCGTCTACCCGATCGTCGTGCTGGCCAAGATGATGCTCTTCATCAACTTCTTCGTCTGGGTCCGCGCGACGCTGCCGCGCCTGCGCTACGACCAGCTCATGACCCTGGGCTGGAAGTTCCTGCTCCCCCTGGCGACCCTCAACGCGCTCGTCACGGCGATCCTCGTCGTGGTGACCGACTAAGGACCTCATGCCCTGGCCTCCCTCCGACGACGACGTCCTCGTCGTCGACGCCCCGCAGATCAACGCAGGGCGCGGCATCTACCGCGCCTTCGGCGAGACCCTCCGCGGCCTGCGCACGTCCTTCTCCAAGATCGGGGAGGGCACGTACACGTACAACTACCCCGAGGAGAAGATCCCGGTCTACCCGCGCTTCCGCGGGCGCCACAAGCTCCACCGCTTCGAGGACTCGGGCCTGGAGAAGTGCGTGGGCTGCTCGCTGTGCGCCGCGGCCTGCCCCGCGGACTGCATCCGCGTCGTGGCCGCCGAGAACGAGCCGGGCGACCGCGTGAGCGCCGGCGAGCGCTACGCCGCGGTGTACGAGATCAACCTCTCGCGCTGCATCTTCTGCGGCTACTGCGAGGTCGCCTGCCCGTTCGACGCGATCACCATGGGCAACGACTACGAGATGAGCGACTACTCCCGCTCGGATCTGATCTTCACCAAGGAGATGCTGCTCGCCGAGCCGCTGGAGCGCACGCCGCTGCGCCCCGAGGGCGAGTAGGTTCGGGTCGACATGGAGGAGCTCTTCTTCTTCCTGGCCGCGATCATCGCCCTGGGCGGCGCGTTCGGGACCGTCACCCTCGGCAACGCCTTCTACTCGGTGCTGGCGCTCGTCGCGCACCTGCTCGGGCTGGCCATCCTGTTCCTGCTGCTGCAGGCGCAGTTCGTCGCCGCCGCGCAGATCGTGGTCTACGCGGGCGCCGTCATGGTGCTCTACGTCTTCGTCGTCTCCTACGTCGGCGGGATCGGGGCGCCCTCGCTGCGCTCCATCGGCGCGAGCCGCCCGCTCACCGGGCTGGGCCTGCTCTTCGGCGTCGTGCTCTTCGTCGAGCTCGCCGTGGGGATCCTGGGCTCCGGCCTCTCCGCCCTGGGCACCGACGGCGCCCGGCTCCCCGCGGGCTACGGCACGCCGGAGCAGGTCGGCGAGCTGCTGCTCACCCGCTTCCTGCTGCCCTTCGAGGCCGCCTCCTTCCTGCTGCTCATCACCGCCGTCGGCGCCGTGGCCCTGGCCCGCCGCCGCGGCGGCATCTCCGAGGCGGAGGAGGCGCGCCGCGTCTCCGTCGCCGAGGCGCTGCGGCCGCTCGGCTCGGGCACGATGGCCGAGGCCGTCGGCGACACCGAGCTGTCGGCGCGCGTCGTGGCCATCGAGCGCGACAAGGGCGACATCGACGCCCCCGGCCACCACCACGACGACGAGATGGGCCGCCCCGTGTCGCACAACCGCGGCCTCTCCGAGACGGAGCCCACGCGATGAACATCGAGTGGTTCGTCGTCCTCTCGGCCCTGATCTTCGCGATCGGCGCCGGTGGCGTCATCACCCGCAGGAACCCGCTCGTGGTGCTGCTGTGCCTCGAGCTGATGTTGAACTCCGCCAACCTCGCGCTGCTGGCCTTCGGCCGGATGCACGCCAACGGCGACGGGCAGATCTTCGTGATCATCGTCATGGTCGTCGCGGCGTGCGAGGTCTGCGTCGGCCTCGGGCTCATCGTCGCCATGTACCGGCGCCGGGTCCCGATCGACGTCGACGAGCTCCGCGAGCTGCACGGCTAACGAGGACCCGACACCTTCATGCAGACCACCGCCTGGCTCGTCCTGGCGCTCCCGTTGCTGGGCGCGCTCACCATCGGCTTCACCCACAAGCTCCTGCCGGAGCGCGCCGCGGCCGTCATCGGCACGGCGGCGATCGCCGGCGCGTTCGTGTGCGCGGTGCTCACCGCGATCTCGCTCGGCGGGCGCGGCGAGGAGGACCGCCAGGTCGTCTCCACGCTGTGGGACTACGCGGTGACCCAGGGCGTGGACGCGAAGCTCGCGATCCTCATCGACCCGCTCTCGATCTTCATGGCGCTGGTGGTCACGGGCGTCTCGACGCTCATCCACCTGTACTCCGCGGGCTACATGGTGTCCGACAAGGGCTACCGCCGCTTCTTCGCCTACCTGAACTTCTTCGTCTTCTCGATGCTCGTGCTGGTGCTGGCGTCGAACTTCTTCCTGCTCATCGTGGGCTGGGCGTTCGTCGGCGCGGCGAGCTACATGCTGATCTCCTTCTGGTACCGGCGCCTGACGGCGACCAAGGCGGGGATCAAGGCCTTCGTCATCAACGTGGTCGGCGACATCGGCCTGGTGCTCGGGACGTTCTTCATCTTCCGCCACACCGGGACGCTCGACTTCCTGGCGACGTTCAAGGACGTGCCGCGCGAGTTCGCCGGCAGCCAGGGCGACCTGACCGCGGGCTGCCTGCTCCTGCTCGTCGGCGCGTTCGCCAAGTCCGCGCAGATCCCGCTGCACACCTGGCTGCCCGACGCCATGGAGGGC
>CAXUES010000154.1:0-533 GCA_964250185.1 uncultured Solirubrobacteraceae bacterium
CGCGGGCAGCCCGAGCCCGGTCCGCGCGCGGCGGCTCTGGGTGCGCGCCCAGGCGACGCTCCGGGGCCAGCGGCGCGCGGTCGCGGGGCTGGTCCAGGTCGTCGAGCGGCCGGTGCTGCCCGAGGGCTACGGCGCGGTGGCGGGCAAGCTCTCCTTCGCTGCGGGCACCGGCACGGCCATCGACGCGCTGCTGCGCGGACCCTCCGCCGGACGCCTGGTCACCTCGCTGACCGGCCGCCCGGATGCGGGCGTCGTGCAGGGCGGGCGCCTCGGGCTGCGCTGCGGCCTGCTCGAGCTGTGCCTGACCAGCGCGCCGGCCACCCTCAGCGACCTCCCGGTGGTGGCCAACCTCGGCCTGCTGGGCGACCAGGTCAAGCAGTTCGGCAGCCCGACCGCGGCCACCCCCGCGGCCCTGGACCGCCTGCGCCAGCAGGCGCTGCTCGGCGAGTTCGGCGTCCCGCCGGCCGCCGCGTACCCGCCGTTCGACCGGCTCGTCGCCGCGTACGGGGAGCCGCACCGGCATTACCACACGC
>CAXUES010000154.1:543-6911 GCA_964250185.1 uncultured Solirubrobacteraceae bacterium
CCGCCTGCGCCAGCAGGCGCAGGGGTCCGGACGCCGCTTCGAGGTCGTCCGCGACCGCGATCCCTGCCTGACCGGTCCGCCGCCCGGCGACGGCGTCGTCACCTTCATCGAGGCCGTCGGCGACGGCGACGGCACCTGCACCGTCACCGCTCCGGGGTCCATCGGGACGCTCGTCGTCGCGCGCGGGCGCGTGCGCGTCATGGGCGAGGGCGAGGTCCGCGGCGTCCTCTACGCCGCGGCGGGGCAGGGCGCCCGCAGCGAGCAGATCGTCGGGATCGACCGCGGGGCGACGGTGCGCGGCGGCGTGTACGTCGACGGTGGCGGCATCCTCGGCGTGGGCGCGCCGGCCTTCAGCTCGTCCGCGCTCGGCACGAACCTGTGCGACGCCAGGGCGCTCGACGTCCTGACGTGCCGGCTGCTCGTGCCGCTCCTGCAGGCCACGGGCGCCAACGACCTGCTCACGGCGCTGCTCACCGGGAGCTGCCTCGGCTCGGGCATCTTCAAGGTCTGCCTGCCGAGCGTCGGGCAGGACGCCGTGGTGACCGCGCTGCTCCCCCAGCTCGAGGACGACGTGCCGGCCGTGCGCGCGGACCCGGCCATCACGGGGGCGGTCGTCGGCTTCGGCACCTCCGGGACCGTGCAGGAGAGCTTCAGGGAGGTCCCGCCGCGACCCGCGGGCTAGCGTCCGGGAGCGGATGGGACACGACGGCCGCTACGCGCCCTCCCCCACCGGCCCGCTGCACCTCGGCAACCTGCGCACGGCGCTCGTGGCCTGGCTCATGGCCCGCCACGCGGGCGCCCGCCTGCTCCTGCGCATCGACGACCTGGACGCGGGCCGGTCCCGGCCGGAGCACGAGGCCGGGCAGCTCGCCGACCTGGCGGCCCTCGGGCTGGACTTCGACGGCGACCCGGTGCGCGCGTCGGCGCGGGCCGATCGCCACGCCGAGGCCATCGCGACGCTCGCGGCCGCCGGCCTCACCTACCCGTGCTTCTGCACCCGGGCGGAGATCCGCGAGGCCTCCAGCGCCGCCCACGGCGATGGGCCGGAGAGCGCCTACCCGGGGACCTGCCGCGATCTGAGCGCCGCGGAGCGGACGCGGCGCGCGCGCGACGGCCGCCCGCCGGCCCTGCGGGTGCGCGCGGACGCGGCGCTGGTCGCCTTCGACGACCTCGTGGCGGGACGGCAGGAGGGCGTGGTGGACGACGTGGTCGTCCGCCGCAACGACGGCGCGCCCGCCTACAACCTCGCGGTGGTCGTCGACGACCACGACCAGGGCGTCGGCGAGGTGGTCCGCGGCGCCGACCTGCTCCCGAGCACCCCGCGCCAGCTGTGGCTGCACGCGGCGCTGGGCCTGGGCGCGCCGCCCCGCCACGCGCACGTCGGGCTGCTCCTCGGTGCGGACGGCACCCGCCTGGCCAAGCGCCACGGCGCGATCACGCTGGCCGAGGCCACCTGGGACGGGACGGCACCCGAGGAGGTGCGCGGTCGCCTGGCCGCGTCGATCGGCCTCGCGGCGCCCGGCGAGGCGCCCGGCCTGCCGGCGCTCCTCGAGCGCTTCGACCCCGCCACGCTGTCCGCCGCACCCACCCTCCTCGGGTAGGCTCGCGCGCCAGATGGCGCAGGGCACCTCAGACCTCGCCGCGCGCGCCCGGGAGACCGGGCGGCTCGGCATCGACACCGAGTTCATGGGCGAGGGCCGCTACCGGCCGCTGCTCTGCCTGGTGCAGGTCGCGGTGCTCCGCGACGACGGCGCCTCCGACGTGGTGATCCTCGACCCGCTCGCCGACGGCGGCATCGACCACGGCCCGCTGGCCGACGTCCTCGCCGACCCGGCCGTCGAGGTGGTGCTGCACGCCGGCCGCCAGGACGTCGCGCTGCTGCGCCGCGTGTGGCACACCGAGCTGACCAACGTCTTCGACACGCAGCTCGCGGCGGGCTTCGCCGGGATGCGCGCGCAGCTCGGCTACGAGGCCCTCCTGCACGAGCTGCTCGGCGTGCGCCTGCGCAAGTCGGCGAGCTTCACCCGCTGGGACGCGCGCCCGCTCACCGAGGAGCAGCTCGACTACGGCCGCGAGGACGTCCTGCACCTGCTGCAGGCCGCCGACGCGCTCAAGGGCCGCCTGGACGCCCTCGGGCGCCTGGAGTGGGCGCGCGAGGAGTGCCGCGCGCTCGCCGACGTGCGCGACGACCGCGACGTCGACCAGCTCTTCGGGCGCCTGCCGCGCATCAACGGCGCCGATCCCGGGGTCCGCGCCGTCGCCCGCGAGCTCGTCGCCTGGCGCGAGGAGGTCGCCCAGGAGTCCGACCGCCCGGCCTCCAGCGTCCTGCAGGACGCCGCCCTCGTCGAGGTGGCCAAGCGCAAGCCGGGCTCGATGGACCGCCTCGCGCAGATCCGCGGCCTGCACGAGGGCACGCTGCGCCGCCGCGGCAAGGGGATCCTCGAGGCCGTCGAGCGCGGCCGCGAGCAGCCCGGCATCCCCACCGAGACCGAGCGTCCCCCCGCCACCAAGCCCGAGGACGCGCCGCTCATCGCGCTGGCCGAGGCGCTCGTGCGCACCCGCGCGCTGGAGGCGGAGCTCGCCTACGAGCTGCTGGCCGCCCGCGCCGACCTGCAGCGGATCGTCCAGGCGGTGCGCGACGGCCGCGAGGAGCCCGGGGTCCGGACGCTGGAGGGCTGGCGGCGCGAGGTCATCGGCGCCGAGCTGCTGCAGCTGCTGGCGGGCGACCTGGTGCTGGGCGTCGGGCCGGACCGCCACATCACCGTCGACGCCCGCTAGGCGGGCAGGGCGTCGGCGTCAAGGCGCGCCTCGCGCGCCTCCGCCAGCGTGCGCCGGACCCCGATCCGTCCGCGCAGGGCGAGCTGCGCCAGCCCCGCCAGCCCGGCGAGCGCGGCGCCGAGGACCCACGGCGCGAGGCTCCCGCCGTCGCCGAGCAGCTGCGTGGCCACGAGCGGGACCAGGGCGTAGGCGACGCTGAAGCACAAGCCGTAGGCCCCGGCGTAGCGGCCGCGCATGTGGCGCGGGGCGAGCTCCTGCACGAGCCCGGGCCCGACGGCCGACACGAGGACCTCCCCGCAGGTCATCACGACGAGGCCCACGACGTACACCGGCAGCGACGATGCGCTCCCGAGGACGAGGAGCCCGGCGGCGAAGAGCGCCGAGGACGCCGCGATGACCTGGCAGGGCTCACGGCGCAGGACCGCCGTGGCCACCACGGGGTAGAGCACCACGATGACCACCCCGTTGACCGCGAGCACCGCGCCGAAGGCCGCGGGCCCGAGGCCGTCGGCCTCCATGGCCAGCGGGAGCGTGGTGAACAGCTGCACGAGCGCGAGCGCCCCGCAGAGCAGCACCACCAGCTCGGCGACGATCGTGCGGTCACGCAGGATCGAGAGCCAGCCGCCCTCGCCCTCGGCGTCGCCGGGCCCGGGCGCCGTGCCGGCGTCCGGCCGCGTCTCGGGCACGAGGCGCAGCACGACCAGGGCGTAGGCGACGCAGGTGGCCGCGTCGATGGCGAAGAGCCAGGTGTAGCCGGCGGAGGCCAGCGCGCCGCCCGCGACCGCGGCGATCGCGAAGCCGAGGTTGACCGCCCAGAAGATGAGCCCGGCGGCGCGCCGGCGGTCGGCGAAGGCCACCACGTCGGCCACCGCGGCCTGCACGGCCGGGCGGTAGGCGTCGCCCGCCGCGCCGAGCAGGAGCGCGAGCAGCGCGATGAGCCAGGTGGCCCGCGCCGCGCCGAGCCCGGCGAGGAGCGCCGCCGATCCGAGCAGGGCCCCGGCGAGCGTCGCCCGGCGGCCGAGGAGGTCGGCCAGCGAGCCGCCGAGGACCGGGCCGGCGAGCGAGCCGACCCCGTACAGGGCGACGACGGCACCCGCGGCGGCGAGCGACAGGCCGCGCTGGGTCGTGAGGTAGAGGATCAGGAACGGCTCGACGAACGTGCCGAGCCGGTTGACCAGCGTGCCGCCCCACAGGACCCAGAACGTCCGGGGCAGGCCGCCGACGCGGGCGGCCAGCGCGGTCCGCGCCCGGGGCGCGCTCGTCGAGCTCACTGCGGCGGACCCTACGCGAGCGATGGGCGCCGGCGCGACCGCTCGAACCTCGTCGGACCTGGAGGAGGTGGGTCAGGCGCGTTCGAGCAGCACGACGGGGATGTCGCGGTCCGTCTTGGTCTGGTAGCCCTCGTAGTCGGGCCAGATCTCGACCATGAGCGGCCACAGCACGGCCTTCTCCTCGGCGGTGGCCGTCCGGGCCACGGCGTCGAAGCGGTCCGCGCCCACCTGCACGTCCACCCGGGGCTCGTCGACGAGGTTGAGGAACCACGCCGGCGGCTCGGGCGCCCCGCCCTTGGAGGCCACGACGACGTAGGCGCCGTCGTGCTCGCCGTAGATGAGCGGCGTCGGTCGCGGCTCCCCCGACCTGCGGCCCTTCGTCTCCAGGATGAGGCAGGGCACGCCGCCCTGCCAGTCGAGGTGCCCGACGGCCCCGTCGGACTCCCGGTAGGCCTTGACGTGCTCGGCGCCGAAGAGCTGCATGGGGCCGAGCCTACCGACGTGCTGTCAGCGCGCGGGCACGCGCGAGCCCGGCAGGATCACCGAGCGCACGAAGGCCGACGCGGTCCGCGAGAGGGCGCCGAGCTCGGCCGCGCGCCCGTCCTCCACGGCGTTGCGCACGAGCTCGTCCACGCCGCCGATGATGGCCGTGGCCAGCGCGGGGTCCCACTCCAGCGGCGCGGGCGCCTCGTCGGCGTGGGCCATGACCTGCTCGTTGAGCATGGCGGCGAAGCGGGCGTTGACCCGCCGGCGCGCGCGCAGGGCGCCCGGGACCGCGCCGAGGATGTCGACGAGGAAGAGCCGCGTGAGGTCGGGGTCGCCGGCCATGGAGCGCAGGTAGGCCTCCATGGCGTTGGCGATGCGCTCGTCCCAGCGCTGGTCGGGGCCCGCGGCGGCCTCGACGATGCTCACGAGGACCTCCGAGGCCGCCTCGTAGGCGGCGACGAAGCACGCCTCCTTGTCGGGGAAGTGCTCGTAGAAGGTCCGGCGGGAGACCTTGGCCAGCGAGACGACGTCGGCGATGGTCGCCTGGGCGTAGCCCTTGGTGGCGGCCGCCTCGGCCATCCCGGCGATCAGGCGGCGCCGGTGGGCCTGCTCGACCTCCTCGGCGCTCGTGGTGCGCGGCCCCGGCGGGAGGGCGTCGCCACCCCCGCGCAGGACGTCGAGGAAGGGGCCGGTCGGCACCCCTCCCAAGCTACCCGGCGCTCCGGTACTGTCAAGTTCCCAACTCCGGCAGAGGGCATGAGGCGCATGAGCACGACGATCGAGACCCCCCGCGAGCGCGAGCAGGACGGCGCTCCCGTCCCCCACACGCACGTCGCCATCATCGGCACGGGCTTCGGGGGGCTCGGCACGGCGATCCGCCTGCGCCAGGAGGGCTTCGACGACTTCCTGCTGCTCGAGCGGGCCGACGACGTCGGCGGCACCTGGCGCGACAACTCCTACCCGGGCTGCGCCTGCGACGTCCCGAGCAACCTCTACTCCTTCTCCTACGAGCTCAACCCGGAGTGGCACCACTCCTTCTCGCGCCAACCGCAGATCTTCGAGTACCTCAAGGGCGTCAGCGCCAAGCACGACCTCGGCCCCCGGCTGCGCCTGGGCCACGAGGTGCTCGGCGCCGACTGGGACCCCGACGCGCAGCGCTGGCGGATCGAGACCTCCAAGGGCAAGCTCACCGCCGACGTCCTCGTCGGCGCCATGGGCGGCCTGAGCGACCCGGCCATCCCGGACATCCAGGGGCTGGAGGACTTCTCCGGGCCCGTGTTCCACTCGGCGACCTGGGACCACGGCGTCGACCTGACGGGCAAGCGGGTGATCGTCGTGGGCACGGGCGCGAGCGCCATCCAGTTCGTCCCGGAGATCCAGCCCCGGGTCGCCCACCTCGACCTCTTCCAGCGCACGCCGCCGTGGGTGCTCCCGCGGCGCGACCGGACCATCGGCGGGCTCTAGCACCGGGTCTACCGCCGCTTCCCGCGCCTGCAGCGCGCGGTGCGCGACGCGATCTACTGGGCCCGGGAGGGCATGGTGGTCGGCTTCCGCAACCCGGGGGTCATGCGCGCCCTGGAGCCCATCGCGGTCAAGCACCTCGAGGCGGGCGTCAAGGACCCGGAGAAGCGGGCCAAGCTGCGGCCGAGCTTCCGCCTGGGCTGCAAGCGCGTGCTGCTCTCCAACGCCTACTACCCCGCCCTGGACGCCGACAACGTCGACGTGGTCACCGCGGGGATCGCCGAGGTCGTGCCCGACGGCGTGATCGACGGCGATGGCGTGCGCCACGAGGCCGACGTGCTCATCCTGGGCACGGGCTTCCAGGTCTTCGAC
>CAXUES010000155.1:0-3204 GCA_964250185.1 uncultured Solirubrobacteraceae bacterium
GTCCCCACACCAAGCAGCCCCCCGCCGGTCCGTTCCGGCACGACGTCGAGCTCGAGCTGCTCGCCCGGCCGGAGCAGGTCGGCGCGGTCCGCCGGCGCCTGCAGGCGCTCGCGGGCGACGCGGGCCTCGGCGCGGAGCGCTGCTGCGACGTCGCCCTCGTGGTCAGCGAGGCGTGCACCAACGTCGTGCTGCACGCCTACGTGGGCTCGCCGCTGCCCGAGGGGGAGCGGGTCCTGCTCGTCCGCGCCCGGGCGCAGGCCGGTCGGCTCGAGGTCGAGGTCGCCGACCACGGCACCGGCATGGCGCCGCGGCCCGACTCGCCCGGCCTCGGGCTCGGCATGCCGCTCATCGGCTCGCTGACCGACGCGCTCGACGTGCGGGCGGGGGAGCGGGCGGGCACGACGCTGCGCTTCGCCTTCGCGCCGCGGGCACCCGCGCCCGCGCGGCACCTGCGCGGCGTCGCCTAGCGGGCCTAGGAGCCGGTGGTCAGCGCGGCGGCGTCGTCGCCGGCGCCGACTGAGCTCAGCGTGACGCCCTCGTCGCGGCGCTCCGTCGCGGCCGTGGCCCGCGCCACCTTCCAGGTGCCGAAGGTCGCCAGCACGCTGGAGAGGTCAGGCAGCGTGGGGTCGGCGTCCTGGTGCTCCTGGTAGTCGAGCATCCGCAGGCGCTCGACGACGCAGCCGACCTCCTCGGCGACGCGGTGCAGGCCCGCGAGGATCTCCGGCGGCGTCGACGTGACCGTCTCGTTGCGGCGGGCGGCGTTGGCCAGCACGCCGGCGGCCGAGCCGCGCGAGCGGGCGTCGGCCTGGCCGCTGCCGTCGGCGCGCGCGCGACCCGGGCCGACGATGAGCCGGCAGTTCGGGCAGCGCACGGCGGCGCGGGGGAACGGCCACGAGGGCGCCTCCCCCATCGAGAGCATGCAGTGCGGGCAGTGCGGGACTGGCATGCACATGGGCATCCCCTGCGTGATGGGGCCCATGCGGGTCGGGGTCGGAAGCGCACCTCCTCGCGGGCGGCTGGGCGCAGCGGAGCGCTGCAGGCGCCGCGCGGGCGGTTTGGCGCGACCACGAGGGCGGTAGTCGCGCGGTCAACCGTCCGCACCACCGAGCAGATCCAGAAGGAGCACCTCCATGGCCACCCCCATCTCCGTGCAGAAGTACCTGAAGGGCATCGAGTACCCCGCCGACCGCGACGAGCTCGTCTCCACCGCGGAGGGCAACGACGCCCCCGACGACGTCATCGAGGCCCTGCAGGCCATCGAGGACCAGGGCTACGACGGGCCCGACGAGGTCGCCGAGGCGCTCGGCGGCGACGAGGACTGACCCCGCCCGTCGGCCAGCTCCTCGAGCGCGCGGACGACGTCGTCCGTGCGCAGCCCGGACAGGCAGGGGTGCCCCGCGACGGGGCAGATCCGCGCGCGGCAGCCCGCGCAGGGCACCTCGATGTGCAGCACCCGCGTGGGCACGCCGTACGGCGCCCAGCGGATCGCCGGGACCGTCGGCGCGAAGAGCGAGCAGACCGGCGTGCCGACGGCCGCCGCGAGGTGCGCGGGGCCCGTGTTGCCCACGCACACCGCCCGCGCCCCGGCGAGCACGTGGGCGAGGCCCGCGAGCGACGTGCGCCCGCCCCAGTCCTCGCCGTGGGTCCCCGCGGCCCGCGCGGTGAGCGCCACCTCGGACGGGGCGCCGGTGACCAGGACGCGGTGCCCGCGGGCGGCGAGCGCCGCCACGAGCTCCGCGCAGCGCTCGGGCTCCCAGGCGCGCGCCGGCACCGACGCGCCGGGGTGCACGACGACGTAGGGGCGGGCGTCGGCGTCCAGCCCCTCGGGCACCGGCCCGTCGCCGCGCACCGCGAGGCGGCCGGGGTCGCCGGGGGCGGGGGGGAAGCCGCAGGCCACCGCCAGCGACAGGGCCCGCTCGGGCTCCGGGAGGTCGTCCGGCAGGCGGTGGCGGACGTCGAGCAGGCTGCCGGGGTAGTCGTCGCTGATCGCGCCGATCCAAGGGACGCCGGCCAGGCGCAGCAGGAGCGCGAGCGGCAGCGCGCTCTGGTGGAAGCTCGTCAGCACGATCGCCGCATCGAGCGCGAGCCCGCGCAGCACGTCGACGACGGCGCCGATGTCGTCGGCGTCGACCCGCACGGTCGCGTCCGGCGCGATCCAGGGCGCATCCCAGACGACGACCTCGTCCACGCCGGGCAGCAGGCCGGCGGCCTGGCGCCCGCGGGGAGAGCACAGCAGGGTCACGCGGCCGGCCGTCGCGGCGACGGCCCGCACCGCGGGACCCGCGAGGAGGACGTCGCCGTCGTTGTCCTGGCGGACGACGAGGACGTGCCCGCCGGCCGCTGGCGGGACGGGATCCGGCGTCACGAGCGCCGCAGCGCGAACGTCAGCCTGACCTCGACGCCGCCGTCGGCGCCGTCCTCGTGCAGCTCGACCGACTCGGTCAGGGCGACGAGCAGGGGAAGGGGCATGACGCCCGCATGGCGCACGGCGCCCGGGTCCCGCAGCAACACGCGCAGCGCGCTGGGGCCGGAGCGGTCGGGGCCGAGCTCCGCGGTGACCTCGAGGGCGCCGTCGTAGCCCGAGGCGCGCGCGACGAGCGCGCTGCACACCTCGCTGAGGGCGAGGCGCAGGTCGGCCAGCGCGCCGGCGTCGGCGCCGAGGGCGACGGCGAGGCCGCCGACGGTGTGGCGGACCGTGGCGGGCGCCAGCGGCGAGCGCGGGACGGCGAGGCGCAGGAGCGGGCCGTCCAGCGGGGCGTCGCCCCGCGAGGAGGACGCCGCGGCGCCTGCGGGCTGGAGGTCTCCGCGCACGAAGTCCCTGCTACCCGCGACGAGCACGCCGGCAACCGACAGGGCGGGGGACCCGGCGCGCGGCGTCATCGCGTCGGGTCGGTGAGGTCGCCTGTGAGGCGCTCGCGCAGGAGCGCGAAGGCGAGCTGGGTGCTGATCGCGCGCAGCAGGCGCTCCCGGACGGGGGTGAGCTCGGCCGCCTCGTCGTGGACGAGCAGGAGCGCGCCGAGCGCCTCGCCCGCGGCGAGCATCGGCAGGGCGAGGACCGCCAGGCCGGCGGGCGCCCCGAAGGCGCGCGCGGTCGCGCCGTGCAGCCAGGTCGCCTCGCCGTCGCGCAGCGCGTCGCCGAGCTCCCCGTGGCGCGAGACCGTGACCATCTCCGGCCCGAGCAGCGCCCGCGAGGACTTCGCAGCC
>CAXUES010000155.1:3214-6898 GCA_964250185.1 uncultured Solirubrobacteraceae bacterium
GAGCAGCGCCCGCGACGAGCGGCCGAGCACGAGCGCGCCCGCCATGTACGGCGCCAGGCCGGCGTCCACGACGCCCAGGCGGCGCACGAGCAGCGCCATCGCGTCGGCGAGCATCCCCGTGCCGCCGCGCAGGCGGACGAGGTCGCTCAGCGCGCCGAGCGCCTCCGAGGCGGCCGCCTCGGCGCCGGCCTGCTCGCGCAGCCGGTCGCGCTCGGCCTCGGCCTCCGCGAGCGACTCGCGGGTGCGGCGCTCCCGCGCCGTGTCGATGGCCACGAGCGCCACGAGCGGCGGCGCCCCGCCCTCCTGGGGCAGGCGGAAGGCGAGGGAGTGGGCGCCCGGGGCGAGCTCCTGCGTCCAGTCGGGGTGCTCGCAGGCCACGGCGGTCACGTCGGTGGTGAACAGCCGCCGGATGACGGCGCAGCCCGGCTGCCCGGCGAACCACGGGGCGAGCTCGAGCAGGTCGGCGCCGGGCGCCGGCGCGCCCGGGCGGTGGCGGACGGCGGCGTTCGTCCAGGCGATGCGCAGCGGCTCCGGGCCGGTGAGGACGACGACGGGCACCGGCGCACGCTCGGCCAGCGATGCCTGCGCGTCGACGCTGATCCCCTCCTGCTCGGCGCTCCGGGTGCCTTCCACGGCCTGCGCGAGGGGCACGCCGGCCTCGACGGCGCGGCGCACCGAGACGACCCGGGGGACGTCGTCGAGCGCGTAGCGGCGGGCCCCGCCCCCGACCCGCACCGGTGCGGGGAACCCGTGACGGCGCTCCCAGGTGCGCAGGCGCTCGCGCGACACGCCGGTCAGGGCGGCGAAGTCGGTCGCGCTGATCGTCTGCCCACCCTTGACCACTCCGGCCATCATGACCGCTTCCCCGCGTGCGCGCCGCCTCGTGCGGGTACGCGTCCAGCATGCGTTCCTCAGCGCCCGTCCTGGAGGTCCCGAGCCTCCCCGCCGATCCCTCGGGACCGATGGTGCCCTCGCCCGCGCCCGAGATCGCCCCCGATCCGGCCGTGCAGCCGGGCGTGGCCGATCCGATCGGCCCCGGCGTGGTCGACCCCGTGCCGCCCGACGAGACCCCCCAGCCCGACCCGGGACCGGCCCCCGGTACGCCGGACAACCCCCGCTGACCTCCCCGACCGGAGGCTGACGGCGCGTCCGCGCGCCGGGCGCGTCGGATCGCACCCCGTCCCGTTTCCGAGATGGGAGCATGGGTAGCGGCCCCGACCTGCGCCACTCCGGTTGCGCGTCCTTGTCCTACGACCCGGAGCGAGCCTTGCGCGTCCTCGGCGTCAACGCCGTCTTCCACGATCCTGCCGCCTGCCTCGTCGTCGACGGGACGGTCGTCGCCGCCGCCGAGGAGGAGCGCTTCTCGCGCCGCAAGCACGGCAAGGACCCCGTGCCGTTCTCCACGTGGGAGCTGCCCGTCCAGGCGATGCGCTGGTGCCTGGAGGAGGCGGGGATCGCCCCGGAGGACCTCGACGCCGTCGCCTACTCCTACGACCCGTCGCTCGGGACGCCGTGGGACGGCGCCGACCCGACCGCGGAGGAGTGGGACGGCCTGCGCACGCTCTTCGCCGAGCGCGCCCCGCTCTTCCTGCGCACCGCGCTGCCGGGCCTGGATCCCGCGAAGGTGCGCTTCGTCGCCCACCACGTCGCCCACGCGGCGTCGGCCCACCTCGCCTCGCCGCACGCCTCCTCGGCCGTGCTGGTCGTCGACGGCCGCGGGGAGCGCGGCTCGCTGCTCGGCGGCCACGCCCGCGCGGACGGCTCGCTGGAGGTCCTCGCCACGCAGGAGCTCCCCGACTCGCTCGGGCTGCTCTACGAGGAGCTCACCGCGCACCTCGGCTTCCGCCGCTCCTCCGACGAGTACAAGGTCATGGCCATGGCCTCCTACGGGTCGCCGGCGCACCTCTCGACCCTGCGCGAGCTGATCTACATGACCCCGGACGGCGGCACGCACGTGCCGCGGCTGGACTGGGAGGACTTCGCGCCGGCGCTGGAGCCCGGCGGGCAGTGGACCCCGGCCCACGCCGACCTGGCCAGCTCGGTCCAGCGCCGGCTGGAGGAGGTCCTGGTCGACCTGGCGGGCTGGCTGCACCAGCGCACGGGGGAGAAGGCGCTGACGCTCGCCGGCGGCGTCGCGCTGAACTGCGTGGCCAACTCGCGCCTGTGGCGCGAGGGCCCCTTCGAGCACGTCTGGGTCCAACCCGCGGCGGGCGACAGCGGCACCGCGCTCGGCGCGGCCCTGCGCGTGGCCGCCGACCTCGGCGACCCCGTCGGTCCGATGGCCACCGCCGCCCTCGGCCGAGGCTGGGACGAGGAGGGCCTGCGCCGCTGGCTCGACGACGCCGGGATCGTCTACGAGCAGCCCGACGACATCGCCGAGGCCGTGGCCGAGTGCCTGGCCGACGACGGCATCGTCGCCTGGTTCCAGGGCCGCTCGGAGTTCGGTCCGCGCGCGCTCGGGCACCGCTCGTTGCTGGCCGACCCGCGCCACGCGGTCAACCTGGAGCGCCTCAACGACGTCAAGGGCCGCGAGCAGTTCCGCCCCGTGGCGCCCATGGTGCTGGCCGAGCGGGCGACCGAGCTCTTCTCGGGCGGCCCCATCCCGAGCCCGCACATGCTCTTCACCCACGACGTCTCCGCGGAGTGGCGCGGTCGCATCCCCGCCGTGGTGCACATCGACGGCACCGCGCGCATCCAGACCGTCGACGCGGCCGACGAGCCGCTCGTCGCGCGGATGCTCAAGGCCTTCGAGGCGCGCACGGGCGTCCCCGTGGTCGTCAACACGTCGCTGAACACCGCGGGCCGCCCGATGGTGGACGACCCCCGCGAGGCGCTGGAGTGCCTGGGCTCCGCCCCGGTCGACCTGCTGGCCATCGGGCCGTTCGTGGTGCGGCGGGAGGTCGCCCCGCGCGGCGAGCGCGCCGCGGGCCTGGCCGCGGTGGGTGGATGAGCGCGGCCTCCTTCGCCGTCGTCGTGCCCTCGAGCGGCCGCCTGTCGCTCGACGTCCTCCTGGCCGCGCTGGACGCGGGCACCGGGCCGGTGCCCGAGCGGGTCGTGATCGTGGATGACCGCTCCGAGCCGCGCGGGCGGCTGGCCACCCCGGGCGCGCTGAGCCGCCTGGCCTGCCCGCTCGTGGTCGTGCCGGGGCCCCGCCGGGGGCCCGCCGCCGCGCGCAACGCGGGCTGGCGCGCCTGCTCGGCGCGCTGGATCGCCTTCCTCGACGACGACGTCGTCCCGGGCGCGGCCTGGCGCGAGCAGCTCGCCGCCGACCTCGACGGCCTGGGCGACGACGTCGCGGGCAGCCAGGGCGCCCTCCACGTCCCCGCGCCGACGGGTCGCGCCGCCACGGACGACGAGCGCGCCGTGCTCGGGCTGGCCGACGCGGCCTGGGCCACCGCCGACATGGCCTACCGCCGTGACGCGCTGGCCGCGCTCGGCGGCTTCGACGAGCGCTTCGGCCGGGCCTACCGCGAGGACGCCGACCTCGCCCTGCGCGCCCGGCGGGCGGGCTGGGCGCTCGTGCGCGGCACGCGCCGCGCCGTCCACCCGCTGCGCGGCGACGAGGGCGCGTGGGCGTCCGTCCGCCGCCAGCGTGGCAACGCCGACGACCGCCTGATGGCCGCCCTGCACGGCAAGGGCTGGCGCCAGGCCGCGGGAGCGCCCGCCGGCGCCCTCCGCGCGCAC
>CAXUES010000156.1:0-977 GCA_964250185.1 uncultured Solirubrobacteraceae bacterium
CCTCCACCCCCGTCGCGGTGCTCGACCTGGGCGGAGGCTCCACCGACGCCGCGCTGGACCCGGGCGACGGCTCGCCCGTGCGCACCTTCCACGCGGCCGGCGCGGGCGACCTCGTCACGCGCCTGATCAAGTCCGAGCTCGGCCTGGAGGACCCCGAGGTCGCCGAGGCGGTCAAGACCTGCCCGCTGGCCAAGGTCGAGAGCCTCTTCCACGTGCGCCTGGAGGACGGCGGCGTCGTCTTCTACGACCAGCCCCTGCCCGCCGAGGCCTTCGCCCGCGTCGTCGCGCTGGGCCACGACGGCCGCATGATCCCCGTGCCGACCAGGCACTCGATCGAGCGCATCCGCGAGGTCCGCCGCGACGCCAAGCGCCGCGTCTTCGTGGTCAACGCGGTGCGCGCCCTGGAGGTCGTCGCCCCGCGGGGCAACGTCCGCCAGATCGACTTCGTCGTGGTCATCGGCGGCTCGGCGCTGGACTTCGAGATCGGCGACCTCGTCGCGGAGCGCCTGGCCGAGTACGGCACGGTCTGCGGGACGGGGAACGTCCGCGCGACCCAGGGCCCGCGCAACGCCGTGGCCACGGGCCTGGTCCTCGCCCACGCGCGCGCACGCGCGGCCGCTCCCGCCACGGAGCAGCCCGCATGAGCCCGACGCCCCCCTCGGTGGTCATCGCGGTCGGCTCCGACGCCTCGGACGGCGCGCTCGCCGCGCTGCGCGCGGGCCTGGAGGAGGAGGGCGTGCCGTCCTCGCTGTGGACCGGGGAGGGCGCCGACGTGCGGGCCGCCGCGGCCGCCTCCGCCCTGCGCATCGGCCTCGCGCTCGACGCGGGCGGCGCGCGCCTCGACGTCCGCCGCGCCCGCGACGAGGCCCCCGCGCCGCCCGTCCTGGAGGCCGCCGCGACCGACCTCGACGAGGTGCGCCTGCTCGGCCAGGACGCCGGGCGCATGGCCAAGGGCGCCGTGCTGCGCCGGCCCGCGG
>CAXUES010000156.1:987-6817 GCA_964250185.1 uncultured Solirubrobacteraceae bacterium
CCGCGGCGCTGCCCCTGCCGAGCGGCACGGTGCTGGTGGCCGACGCCGGCCACGACTCCGTGGTGGAGCTGACCGCGGAGGGCGCCGTGCTGCGCCGGCCCGCGGGCCTCGAACCGTTCCTCCCCCCATCCCCACGCACCCAGGACAGGAGCTCCACCTGATGGCGACCAAGGTCACCCTCGCCGCCGCCGAGGCGGTCATCGCCGCCGCCAAGGCCCGGGCCGAGGAGATCGGCCAGCCCATGAACATCGCCGTGGTCGACTCGGGCGCACGCCTCGTCGCCTTCGCGCGCATGGACGAGGCGATCCTCGCCAGCATCGACATCAGCCAGAAGAAGGCGGTGACGTCGATGATGATGAAGCTGCCGACGATCGACCTGGCCGAGATCTCCCAGCCCGGGGCGCCCCTCTTCGGCCTCGAGCACGTCTCCGGCGGCCTCATCACCTTCGCCGGCGGCGTCCCCCTCCTCTCCCGCGGCAAGCCGGTCGGCGCGATCGGCGTCTCCGCCGGGACCGTCGAGCAGGACCACGACGTCGCCACCGCCGGCGCCGACGCCTTCAAGTCCGCCTAGCGGACGACCCCTCCACCTCCACCAGAGCAGGAGCACCACCCATGGCCACCGACTTCGATCCCGTCGCCGACTACCCCGTCGCCGCCAACCGCCCCGACCTGCTGCGCACGCCCACGGGCAAGACCCTGGACGACATCACGCTCGCCTCCGTCCTGGACGGCAGCGTGACCGCCGAGGACCTGCGCATCACCCCCGAGGCGCTCGAGCTGCAGGCGCAGGTCGCCGACGGCGTCGACCGCTCGCAGCTCGCCCAGAACTTCCGCCGCGCGGCGGAGCTCACCCGCGTCGGCGACGAGCGCATGCTCGAGATCTACAACGCCCTGCGCCCGCGGGCGTCCTCCAAGGAGCAGCTCGAGGCGATCGCCGACGAGCTCGAGAGCCAGTTCGACGCGACCGTCAACGCGGAGCTCGTCCGCGACGCCGCGCGCGTCTACGAGCAGCGCGACCTGCTCGCCCGCCCGGCCCGCTAGCCCCTTCCCCCACTTACAAGGAGCCATCCCAATGGCCATCTCCGAAGAGCCCCGCACCCGCCAGTCCGAGCGCACCAAGGTCCTCGAGGCCCGCATGGTCAACCTCGACGGCTTCATCGACGAGTGGCCCGAGGTCGGGCTGGTCGCCATGGACTCGGCGAACGACCCCCAGCCCAGCGTCCGCGTCGAGGACGGGATCATCACCGAGCTCGACGGCAAGCCGCGCGCCGAGTTCGACTTCCTCGACACCTTCATCGCCGACCGGGGGATCGCCCCCGAGCTCGCCGAGGAGGCCATGGCCCTCGACCCGGTCGAGATCGCCGGGATGCTCGTGGACCCGCGCACCTCGCGCGCGGACTGCGTCCGCATCGGCCGCGGCATGACCCCCGCGAAGTTCCTCTCCGTCGTGCAGACGATGAACGTCGTCGAGCTGATGATGGCCATGCAGAAGCTGCGCGCCCGGCGCACGCCGTCCAACCAGGCGCACTGCACGAGCGCCCGCGACAACCCCGTGCAGATCGCCGCCGACGGCGCCGAGGCCGCCCTGCGCGGCTTCGACGAGCTCGAGACGACGCTCGGCGTCGCGCGCCTCGCGCCGCTGGCCGCCCTCGGGCTGCTCGTCGGCTCGCAGGTCGGCCGTGGCGGGATCCTCACGCAGTGCGCGCTGGAGGAGGCGACGGAGCTGCGCCTGGGGCTGCGCGGCATCACGACCTACGCCGAGACGATCTCGGTGTACGGCACCGAGAAGGTCTTCATCGACGGCGACGACACGCCGTGGTCCAAGGCGTTCCTGGCCTCGGCCTACGCCTCGCGCGGGATCAAGATGCGCTTCACCTCGGGCACGGGGTCGGAGGTGCAGATGGGCAACGCCGAGGGCAAGTCGATGCTCTACCTGGAGATCCGCTGCATCACGATGGCCCGCGCGGCCGGCGTGCAGGGGCTGCAGAACGGCTCGATCTCGTGCATCGGCGTCCCGGGCGCGGTGCCGAGCGGCATCCGCGCGGTGCTCGCCGAGAACGTCATCGCCGCCTGGTGCGACCTGGAGTGCGCGTCGGGCAACGACCAGACGTTCTCGCACTCCGACATGCGCCGCACGGCGCGCCTGCTCATGCAGATGCTGCCGGGCACGGACTTCGTGTGCTCGGGCTACTCGGCCTGCCCGAACTACGACAACATGTTCGCGGGCTCCAACGAGGACCCCGCCGACTTCGACGACTGGAACGTCATCCAGCGCGACCTCATGGTCGACGGCGGCCTGCGCCACGTCGAGGAGGGCGAGCTGCTCGCCGCCCGCGGCGAGGCGGCTCGCGCCCTGCAGGGCGTCTTCGAGCAGCTCGGGCTGCCGGCGATCTCCGACGAGGAGGTCGAGGCGGCGACCTACGCCCACGGCTCGGAGGACTACCCCGCGCGGGACATCCTCGAGGACCTCAAGGGCGCGCAGACGATGACCGACGACGGTGTCACCGGCCTGGACGTCGTCCGGGCGCTGGAGGCCTCGGGCTTCCACGAGGTGGCCGAGCGCCTGCTGAACGTCCTGCGCCAGCGCATCTCCGGCGACCTGCTGCACACCGCGGCGATCATCGGCAAGGACGGCCTGACCCGCTCCGCGGTCAACGACAAGAACGACTACGCGGGGCCCGGCACGGGCTACCGCCCGTCGGGCGCCCGCTGGGAGGAGATGAAGAAGCTCCGCTACACGACCAGCCCCAGCAACCCGGAGGCCTGACCCATGCCCGACACGAGCACGCCCACCCCCGAGCGCACCGTCGAGCTGCGCGACGCCGGCGAGGCCCGTCCCGGGTCGGCCGGCGACGAGGTCGTGATCGCGGTCTCCCCCGCGTTCGGCGACTTCTTCCACAAGACGATCATCGACGTGCCCCTCGCCGAGGTGCTGCGCCAGGTCCTGGCCGGCATCGAGGAGGAGGGCGGCTCCTCGCGCGTCGTGCGCATCAAGGAGTCCGCCGACCTCGCGTTCATCGCGCTGGAGGGCGCGAAGCTCGCGGGGTCGGGGATCGGCATCGGGATCCTCTCCCGGGGCACGACGGTCATCCACCAGCGCGACCTCGAGCGCCTGAGCAACCTGGAGCTGTTCCCGCAGTCCCCGCTGCTGGACGCCGACGTGTTCCGGCAGATCGGCCGCAACGCCGCGCGCTACGCCCAGGGCCAGACGCCGCAGCCCGTCCCGACGCGCAACGACTTCATGTCGCGACCGCGCTGGCAGGCCAAGGCGGCCCTGCTGCACAACAAGGAGATGGAGTACGTGCGGCCGGGCGAGGCGCCCGTGGAGCTGGAGGTGCACTGGACCTGAAAGCGGCTGGATCCGGTGCGTCGGCGGGCGGCGATCTGCCGCCTGCGGCCATGTCGAGAACCGTCTAGGCTCGCCGACAGGGTGTTGAACCCATGGGTCGCCATCGAGTCCAACGTGGTGCCGGCCGACCGGGCGCGGGTGATCGCCCGCGCCCGCGCGGAGGCCCCGCCCGACGTCGTCGCCGGCGGCGCGGCGCCCGACGCGCTGCGCCGGGTGGTCCTCGAGTCGTGGCAGCGCTGCGCGCTGGCCGGCGTGCTCACCGAGCTGGAGGACCTGCCCGCGCGCGTGTCCCTCGACGAGCTCGAGGAGCGCCGCGTGCGCTCGCCGCTGCGGGCGGTCATGCCGCTCATCCGCTCGCTGCTGCTCGACTCGGCCGACGACGCCCGCCACGTCGTGGCCATCTGCGACCACACGGGCCACCTGCTGTGGCTGGAGGGGTCGCAGGCCACGCTGCGCGCCGCCGACTCGATCGGCTTCGTCCCGGGCGCCGACTGGAGCGAGTCGGCCGCGGGGACCAACGCGCCGGGCACCGCGCTGGCCGCCGACCACCCGATCCAGGTCTTCGCCGCCGAGCACTACAACGCCGGCAACAACACGTGGATGTGCTCCGCCGCGCCGGTCCACGACCCCGACGACGGGCGCGTCCTCGGGGCGATCGACCTGTCGAGCTCCTTCGACGTGGCCCACCCGACCGGCCTCGCGCTGGCCGCGTCGGTCGCCCGCGCCGCCGAGGCGCAGCTGCGCGCGCAGCTCGACCAGGCCGACGCGCTCGCGCTGGACCACGGCCGCCGGCGCCTGCGCGACGGGGAGCCGCTCCTGCTCGCCTCGGCCGGCGGGCGGCTGCTCGGCTCCGCCCCGCGGCCGCGCCTGCAGGCGCCCGTCGGGCACGACCCGGTGACGCTCGACGGGGTCACCTACGCCCCGGAGCCGATCACGAGCGCCGAGGGCTACTGGCTGCTGCGGCGCAGCGGCGGTGGCGGCCCGGGTGCCGCGTCCCAGCCGCCGCGGCGCCGCCGCGCGCTCGCCGCGGTGCCGGCGGTCGCCCCGCTCGCGCTGCGGGTGCTCGCCAAGGGCACCGAGCCGGTGCAGGTCGCCGGAACCCCCGTGCAGGTCAGCCCGCGCCAGCTCGAGCTGTGCCTCGTGCTCGCGCTGCACCCCGAGGGCCTGACCACCGAGGAGCTGCGCGACGACATCTATGGGCCCGCGGACATCGCGCCGGTCACGCTGCGCGCGGAGCTCTCGCGGCTGCGGCGGGTGCTCGGGGACGCGCTCTCCACCAAGCCGCACCGCTTCACCATCCCCGTCGCGCTGGACGCGCTGGACGTGCAGCAGCTCGTGCGCGCGGGCGACCTGGCCGGCGCGGTCGCCACCTACTCCGCCTGCGTGCTGCCCTGGTCGGTGGCGCCGGGCGTCGTGGAGCTGCGCGAGTCGCTGGCGGGGGAGCTGCGCGCGTCGCTCATGCGCTGCCGCGACCCCGAGGTCCTGGGCGCGTGGCTGCAGAGCCCGGAGGGCCGCACCGACGCCTCGGTGGCGCGCCTCATGACGAGCCTCGTCGCGCCCGACGACCCGCGGCGCGCGTTCGCCACGGCGATCGTCGACCAGTCGCTGCGGCGATAGGCCGGGGTCGGGGCGAGTTGTGCCCCGTGGAGGTGCACAACTCGCCCCGGCCAGGCCGTCACTTCCGGGCGCCCGGCGCGTTGGTGGTGGTCATGCGTCGCCTCCTCGCCGCCCTCGCTCCCGTCCTGCTCGCCGCCGCCGCCGCGCCGGTCGCCGCCGCGGCGCCGGTGCCGCTGCTGCCCGCTGAGGCGCCGGGGAGCCTCCCCATCGCCGCGGCCGACGACGGGGGGATCGTGGCGGTCGTCCGCCTGCCCGCCTTCGGCCGGGGACTGCAGCTCGCGATCGCCCCGCCGCAGGGCACGCCCGTCGTGGCGACCGTGGCGCCGCCCCCGGGGCGGTCGATCACGCGGACGCCGGCCGTCGCGGTCCGCGACGGGCTCGTCGCCGTGGCCTGGGCCGATGCGGTCGGCGACGGAGGCGGCTCGCGGCCCGGCACCGTGCGCGTGCGCTCCGTGCGCTGCCGCGTCGCGGGCTGCGGACCGGTGCGGGAGGTCGGCCGCGCGCTGCGCACCGCCGCGACGCCCGCAGTCGCGATCGACAACCAGGGCCGGACCGTCGTGCTCTGGCGCGGCGGCGGCTCGCGCGGCGACCGCCTGCAGTGGGCGCGCTCGGAGGGCGGGCGCTTCCCGCGCCCCCGGACGCTCGGGGAGGGCGGCGTCGACCTGGCGCTCGCGCCGACGGCCGGTGGTGGCGTGCTCGCGGCGTGGAGCGGCGCTCGCGTGCGGGTCGCCGCGCTGGACGCGCGCGGACGTGACTTCCGAGCGCCACGCACGCTGTCGACCGGGCCTTGTTCGGAGGTGCAGCTGGCGACGTCCGGCCAGGTGGTCCTGGCCGCCTGGCGGGGCGCGCCGGGCGACAGCGAGG
>CAXUES010000157.1:0-6802 GCA_964250185.1 uncultured Solirubrobacteraceae bacterium
GCGTGCTCGCGTTCCTGCCGGTCTTCCTCAACGGCCAGGGGCTCGGGACGGTCTACGACCGGACGATCGCCTACCAGCTCGGCCGCGACGCGCCCTTCTCGATCTGGGGCCTGTACGGCCTGGACACGTTGCAGCACGTCTGGCAGGGCGCGGCCGTGGTGCTCGGGATCGCCATCGCGTTCATCCCGCGCCGGCGCGACCTCGTGGGCCTCACCGCGTGCGCCGCGGCGGTGGTCATCGCCCTGCAGATGGGCGTCACCTACTGGTTCTACACGTACCTCTCGTGGTTCCTGCCGCTCGTCTTCGTGGCCCTGCTCGGGCGCTACGGGGCGGCGGTGGCGCCGTCGGACGAGCCGTCGGAGCCGTCCCACGGCACGAGCAGCGGCGTGATCGAGGACGCGCGCCCCGAGGCCGCGTCGGCGGAGATGAGGACCCCCATCAGCCAGGGGTCCACCTCCGAGGTGTCGTAGCGCACCTTCATCTGGGTGCGCATCGACTCGATCGCCTGCTCCTTCTTGACGCCGATGACGCCGCCGCGCGGGCCGGTCATGCCGACGTCGGTGATGTAGGCGGTCCCGCCCGGGAGCACGCGGGCGTCGTTGGTCGGCACGTGGGTGTGGGTGCCCACCACCGCGGTCACGCGGCCGTCGAGGTACCAGCCCATGCCGACCTTCTCGCTCGTGGCCTCGGCGTGCATGTCGACCAGCACGAGGTCGCACCTGGGCAGCAGCGCCTCCATGGCCACGTCGGCCTCGATGAAGGCGGGGCGGCCCGCGGTGAGGAAGACGTTGCCGCTCAGGTTGAGCACCCCGAGGCGCACGCCGCCGCGCTCCACGATCGTCGAGCCGTGGCCGGGCTGGGCGGCGAGGTAGTTCGCCGGGCGGACGATGTCGGCCGTGTCGTCGAGGTAGCGGAAGACCTCCTTGCGCTGGTAGGTGTGGTTGCCCAGCGTGATGACGTCGACGCCGGCGGCGAAGAGCTCGTCGGCGATCTTCGGGGTGATCCCCAGCCCGCCGGCCGAGTTCTCCCCGTTGACCACCACGAAGGTCGGGTCGTGCTGCGCGCGCAGGCGCGGCAGGAGGGCGAGCAGCGTCCGGCGTCCGAGGCCGCCGACGACGTCGCCGACGAAGAGGATGGACGGGGCGCTCGGCACGTCGGACAACGTACCCTTGGCCCTCTTGCGGGCCGACGCCGTCACCATGCGCTTCGGGCGCCGCGAGGCCCTGCGCGACGTGTCGTTCGCGGCCGCCGAGGGCGAGGTCCTCGCCGTCATCGGGCCCAACGGTGCGGGCAAGACCACGCTGCTGAGCATCCTGGCGGGCCTGCAGCGCCCGACGGGCGGCAGCGTCTCGGTCGCGCCGGGCGAGGTCGGCTGGGTCCCGCAGCAGGCCGCGGTCTACGGCAAGCTCTCGGTGGCCGAGAACCTGCGGCTCTTCGCGCGCCTGGAGCGCCGCGACGACGTCGAGGCGACCGTGGCCCGGATGCTCGACCTCTGCGGTCTCGCCGACCGCGCGGGGGAGGAGCTCGGCCGCCTGTCGGGCGGCAACCAGCAGCGGGTGAACATCGCCGTCGGGCTGCTCGCCGACCCGCCGGTGCTGCTGCTCGACGAGCCGAGCTCGTCGCTGGACCCGCGCCAGCGCGCGCGGCTGTGGGAGCTCGTCACCCGGCTGGTGGCCGAGCGCAGCACCACCGTGGTCTTCACCACCCACGACGTGGGGGAGGCCGAGCGCTACGCCGACCGGGTGCTCGTCCTCGCCGACGGGACCGTGCGATTCCTCGGCACCCCCGCCGAGCTGCACGCGCGGGCGGGGGACGGCCAGGGCGACTTCGAGTCGGCCTTCGTCGCCTTCCTCGAAGCGGAGGCCTGAGCCCTGCGCTGGCTGCTGCTCAAGGACCTCCAGATCCTGCGGCGCTCGCCGCTGCTGCTCGGCGTCCTGCTCCTCTACGCCGTGGTCATCGGCGTGCCCGTGGGCTACGGCGTCTCGGCGCCGCCGAGCAAGCCGCGGGTGGCCTTCGTCAACGAGGTCTCCCCGACCGACCAGTCGGTGACGGTGGGCACCCAGCGCGTGGACGTCTCGCAGTACGCGGGCCGGCTGCTCGACGCGATCGACCGGGTCGACGTGGCGAACCGCGCGGAGGCCGTCGCCGCGGTGCGCTCGGGCGACGCAGTGGCCGCGGTGATCGTCCCCTCGGACATCACCCAGCGCCTGCAGGGCGCGCTCGGCCTGCTCGGGGCGGGGGCCAAGCCGACCATCGACGTCGTCTACTCCGCGGAGAGCCCGCTCAAGCGCGAGTACGTCCAGCAGGTCATCTCCTCGCGCCTGGCCGACGCCAACAGGGCGCTCTCCAAGGAGATCACGCGGGTGGCCGCCTCCTACATCGACGTGCTCCTGCGCGGCGGGGACTTCAACATCCTCGGCCGCCAGATCCAGGCGCTGGGCCTGCAGCGCTCCGTCGGGGCGATCCAGAACGCGAAGCAGGGGCTGTCGCCGACCGACCCGCGGCGCGCGCAGCTCGACCGGGTGCAGCGCTTCGCGCAGCTCGCGGTGGACAACCTCGACCTCTCCGACGAGATCCTCACCTCGATCGGGGATCCGCTCGCCGTGGACCAGCAGGTCGTGGGCGGCTCGTCGTCGGGCTCGCTGGACGGCTTCGCGATCGCCGCGGCGGTCGCGATCGCGCTCCTGCTCAGCGGGGTCCTGCTCGCGGCGGGGATGCTCGCGCTGGAGCGCGAGGAGCACGCCTTCGGCCGCCTCACGCGGGGGCTGGTCCGCCCGGGGACCCTGCTGGCCGAGAAGGTCCTGCTCGGCGGGATCGTCTCCGGCGTGGTCGGCCTGGCGCTGCTCGGGCTGCTCGGGCTCTTCCAGCCCGTGCCCTGGGGGCGCGTCGGGACCTGGCTGCCCGCGCTCGCCCTGGGCGCCTTCGGGTGCGCGGCGCTCGGCGTGCTGATCGGCGCGGTCTGCCGCGACGTGCGCGCCGCGTCGCTGCTGGCCTTCCTGCTCTCGCTGCCGGTCGCCGCGCTGTCGCTCGTCCCGAGCGGCACGGTGAGCGACGGCACCTACGACGTCGTGCGCGTGATCTCGGCCGCCTTCCCGTTCGCTCCCGCCCTGGACGGGCTCGACGCGGGGCTCAACGCGGCGGACGGCCTGGGCGGCGCCCTGGTGCACTCGGCGATCCTGGTGGTGGCCTACGGGCTGCTGGCGCGGATCGCCCTGACCCGGTTCGGACGCCGATGAACCCCGGGCGCGGTCGCATCGACCCGAGCCGGCGGCCGGACTCCGCGCGGGTGCACCTCGCGCTCGGCGCCACGGCCATCCGGCCGTTCGGCCGCCCCGACCTCGACGCGCTGCTGGAGCTGCGGCGCAGCAACCGCGAGTTCATGGCCCCCTACGAGGCCGTGCGCTCCGACGCCTCCTTCACCCGTGCGGGCCAGGCGCGGGAGATCGCCCTGGACGGCGAGGCGTGGACGGCCGGCGCGGGCTACGCCTTCGCCGTCCTGGCCACGGACCCCGGCGCCCTGGACCGCCTCGTAGGCCGCATCGCGCTGAGCAACGTCGTCCGCGGCCCGTGGCAGAACGCGACGATCGGCTACTGGATCGACGCCGCGGCGGGCGGCCGCGGCCACGCCACCGACGCGCTCACGCTCTGCTGCCGCTTCGCCTTCGAGCACCTCGGCCTGCACCGCGTCCAGCCGGCGATCATGCCCCGCAACGTGCGCTCCCGGCGCGTGGTGGAGAAGGTCGGCTTCCGCCACGAGGGGACCGCGCTGGGCTACCTGCGGATCGCCGGCACCTGGGAGGACCACCACATCTACGCGCTGACGCGCGAGGAGTGGCTGGCGCGCGAGGCCTGAGGACGGGCGCTGGGACGCGGGGGAGCCGCTCTAGGCTGTCCGTGATGGCCTTCCCCGTGACCCGCATGCGCCGCCTGCGCCGCACGGCGTCCCTCCGGGCCCTCGTCCGCGAGACGACGCTGGACGCGGGCGACCTGATCCTCCCGGTCTTCGTCCACCAGCAGCCCGGCCGCGCGCCGATCGAGGCGATGCCCGGCGTGGAGCGCCTGAGCATCGACGAGCTGCTGATCGAGGCCGACGAGGTCGTCGCGCTCGGCCTGGCCGGGCTGATCCTCTTCGGGATCCCCGACCACAAGGACGCCGAGGGCACCGGCGCCTACGACGACGCGGGCGTCGTGCAGCTCGCGATCCGCGCGCTGAAGGCCCGCCACCCGCAGCTCGTGGTCCTCGCCGACCTCTGCCTCTGCGAGTACACCGACCACGGTCACTGCGGGATCCTGCGGCCCGACGCCGACGGCGCCCTGCAGGTCGACAACGACACCTCGCTGGAGCTCCTGGCCCGCACGGCCGTCGCCCAGGCCCGCGCCGGGGCCGACGCCGTCGCGCCGAGCGACATGATGGACGGGCGCGTCGGCGCGATCCGCGCCGGCCTGGACGCCGAGGGCTTCGGCGACGTGCCGATCATCGCCTACTCGGCGAAGTACGCCTCGGCCTTCTACGGCCCGTTCCGCGACGCCGCGGGCTCCACGCCCGCCTTCGGCGACCGCCGGGGCTACCAGATGGACCCGGCCAACCGCCGCGAGGCGATGCGCGAGACGCAGCTCGACGTCGAGGAGGGCGCGGACATGGTCATCGTCAAGCCCGCGCTGCCCTACCTCGACATCCTGCGCGAGACGCGCGACCGCTTCGAGCTGCCGATCATCGCCTACAACGTCTCCGGCGAGTACGCGATGCTCAAGGCCGCCGCGGCCAACGGCTGGCTCGACGAGCGCGCCGCCGTGCTGGAGGCGCTGACCTCCATGCGCCGCGCCGGCGCCGACCTGATCCTGACCTACCACGCGAAGGACGCCGCCCGATGGCTGTGACCCCGGCCCTCTCCTCCTCCACCGAGCCCGGCAAGGACAAGGTCCGCGCGCGCAAGGACGGCGCAGCGGTCGCTCTGAGCGACCGCGACAAGCGCCTGCTCGACCTCATGCAGGGGTCCTTCCCGATCGAGCCGCGTCCGTACGCGGCCGTGGCGACGGCCCTGGGCGACGCGACCGAGCAGGAGGTGCTCGACGACGTGCGGCGCCTGCTCAAGGCCCGCATCATCCGCCAGGTCACCCCGATCTACGACACGCGCGCCTTCGGCTACGGCTCCATGCTCGTCGCCGCGCGCGTGGACCCGGAGAACCCCTGGCGCGCCGCGCGCGAGATCAACGCCCACCCGGGCGTCTCGCACAACTACCTGCGCAACCACGACTTCAACATGTGGTTCACGATCGCCGTGGAGGAGGACTCCAAGTTCGGCCTGCAGGGCACGCTGGACCGCCTCCAGGAGCTCACGGGCGCGGACTCCATCCGCCAGCTCCCGACGCTCAAGCTCTTCAAGATCCGCATGGACCTGAAGATGTCGGGCTCCAGCCAGGACCTCGCCGCGCAGGTCGTCGCCCAGGAGCCCGTCGAGCTGGAGAAGCAGGACTACGACGAGCGGGACATCGCCGTGGTGCGCGCCACCCAGGGCGACCTGCCCGTGGAGGAGCACCCCTACCGCGAGGCCGCCGCGGAGCTCGGGATGACCGAGGAGCAGCTCGTCGAGCACCTCATCGCGATGCAGGGCCGGGGGCTGCTGCGCCGCGTCGCGGCGATCCTCTTCCACCGCCGCGCGGGCTTCAGCGCCAACGGCATGGGCGTCTGGGACGTCCCCAAGGCGCAGATCGCCGACGTCGGGCCGAAGATGGCCGCCTACCGCGGCGTGTCGCACTGCTACGAGCGCCCGACCTACGCCGACTGGCCCTACTCCATCTTCACGATGGCCCACGGGCGCACCCGCGAGGAGTGCGACGGGATCCTCGACGCCGTCGCTGCCGAGGCGGGCATCACCGATCCGGCCAAGCGCGCGACGCTCTACTCCTCCACGGAGTTCAAGAAGATCCGCCTGCAGTACTTCACCGAGCAGTTCCGCGACTGGGAGCGCGCGCACGGCGCCTGATGGCCAGCTCGCTCGACGACCGCCGCTCGGCCGAGCACTACGCCCGGGCGCTCCAGCGCCTTCCGGGCGGGGTGAACTCGCCCGTGCGCGCCATGCGCGCCATCGGCCGCGACCCGATCTTCGTCGACCGCGCCGAGGGCGCGGAGCTCGTCGACGTCGACGGCAACCGCTTCATCGACTACGTCTGCTCGTGGGGCCCGCTGGTCCTCGGGCACGCCCATCCCGCGGTCCTGGAGGCCATCGGCACGGCCGCCGCGCGCGGCACGACCTTCGGCGCGGCGACCATCGGGGAGGTCGAGCTCGCCGAGGAGGTCGCCCGGCGGATGCCCGCCGTCCCGATGCTGCGCATGACCTCCTCGGGGACCGAGGCCGCCATGAGCGCGGTCCGCCTCGCCCGCGCGGCGACGGGCCGCGAGAAGCTCCTGAAGTTCGCCGGCGCCTACCACGGCCACCTCGACGGCCTGCTCGCCCAGGCGGGCTCCGGCCTGGCCACGGCGTCCCTGCCCTCCTCGCCGGGCGTCCCCGCCGCGGCCACGGCGAACACGGTCATCGTCGAGTGGAACGACCTCGAGGCGGTGCGGGCGGCGTGCGCCCAGCACGAGTTCGCCGCCATCCTCGTGGAGGCCTACCCGGCCAACATGGGCCTGGTCCCGCCGGTCGAGGGGCTCCTCGAGGGCCTGCGCGAGGCGGCGACCGCCAACGGCGCGCTGCTCGTCTTCGACGAGGTCATCACGGGCTTCCGCGTCGGCCCGGGCGGCGCCCAGGAGCGCTCCGGGGTCACCCCGGACCTGACCGTCATGGGCAAGGTGATCGGCGGC
>CAXUES010000158.1:0-2550 GCA_964250185.1 uncultured Solirubrobacteraceae bacterium
CGAAGGACCTGATGCTCGCCGACCTGCACGCCCTGGACCTTGACCACCCCAGAGAAGTCCGAAGCGTCGGGCACGTCGACCTCCACGAGGCGGAGGTCGTCGGCGGTGGGCTCGCCCGTGGGCCTCTGGACGAGCTGGATCTCACGACTGCGTCGGGACATTGACCGAGCCCCTACCCCGGTACCGTCGGGTCCATGGACGACATCGAGGTGCGAGGGCTCCCCACCACCGGGTTCGACGCCGCGATCCGCCTGAACGAGGTGGTCTTCCACGCCCCCGCGGTCGCCGGGGAGGACCGTCGCCACGACCACGCCGGGCTGGAGCGGATGGACCGCCTCGGCGCCTTCGCCGGCGGCGAGCTCGTCGGCTTCGTCTCCGCGCGCGACCTGTCGCTCACCGCCCCGGGCGGCGAGGTGCGCTGCGCGGGGGTCACCTGGGTCGGCGTGCTCCCGACCCACCGCCGCCGCGGCGTGCTCCGCCGGCTCATGGGCGAGCTGCTCGACCGCGCGGTGGCCGACGGCCGCCCGATCGCGGCGCTGTGGGCGGCCGAGGGCGGCATCTACGGCCGCTACGGCTTCGGCGTGGCGACCCGGACGATCTCCCTGGCGGTGGACGGCCGGCGGCCGCTCGCCACGCGCGTCGCGCCGTCGGAGGGCCCGCTGCGGCTGCTCGACGGCCTCGGGGCGCTCGAGGCGATCCGCCCATTGCACGACGAGCTGCGCCCGCTGCGCGGCGGCCGGCCCGCGCGCGCGGACCACTGGTGGGAGGAGCGCACGCTGCACCGCGAGACCGACGACCCGAACGGGACGGTCCGCACCGTGGTGCTCGGCGCGCCCGGCGAGGAGGCGGGCTACGCGACCTACCAGGCCGGCCGCGCGCCCTACCCGAGCGCGCGCATCCGCCTGGTGCTGCGCGAGCTGGAGGCCCGCACGCCCGCCGCCGAGGCCGCGCTGTGGCGCTACCTGACCTCCATCGACCTCAGCGACGGCGTCGACGCCGAGCTGCGTCCGGAGGACGACCGCCTGCTCACGCTCGCCGAGGACCCCGACGCCGTGCGGGCGAGCGAGCTCGGCCCGGCGCTCTGGGTGCGGGTCCTCGACGTCCCCGGGCTGCTCGCGGCCCGCGACTGGGCGACGCAGGTGGACTGCGTCCTGGAGCTCACCGACGCCGACCGGCCGGCCAACGCGGGCCGCTGGCGGGTGCGCCCGGGCTCCTGCGAGCGGACCGACGACCCCGCCGACGTCGCGCTCGACGTGCGCGAGCTCGCCTCGATCTGGCTCGGCGCGCCCGGTGCGCCCGGGCGCCTGCACGAGGCGGGCCTCGTCGAGGAGCGCTCAGCAGGCGCTGTCGCCGCGCTGGCGCAGGCGCTCGCGGTGCCGCGGGCGCCGTTCGCGCCCGAGCACTGGTAGGGCGCTAGATCGCGCCGACGAGCGCGGCGCAGACCCAGTTGTGCGCGCCCGCGCCGCCCGCCCAGAGCTTGGCCGCCAGGCGGTCCTGCTCGCCGCGGGAGGCCTGGTAGGCCTGCGGCGTGGAGCCGCCGAGTCCCTTCCAGGTGTCCGGCAGGAACTGGTAGTAGCCCGAGGCGCCCGCGGAGTTCGGCGTCAGGTTCTGCCCGCCGGACTCGCACATGACGATCTCGGTCGGGATCGCCCAGGGTCCCGTGGAGCTGCCGCCGGCGGGGACGGGCGTGGGGGAGGCCGACGGCCCCGCCGCCGCGCGCGCGGCGAACTGCGTCGCCTCCCGCGCGGCCTGCGCCCGGGCGCGCTCGCGGGCGGCGAGCAGGCGGGAGAGGGAGCGCTGCGCGGCCAGCCGGCCGGCGCGCGTGGAGGCCAGCGCCTGCAGGCGGGCGGCTCGCGCCTGGCGCAGGGTCGCCTCGCGCCGGGCCAGCGACGCGCCGATCACGGCCAGCGCCGCGCGCTCGCGGCCGACCGCCGCGGCCGTCTCGGCCTGCTCTGCCTCCAGGCGGTCGAGGTGGGCCTCCTCGCGGTCGGCCTCCACGCGGGCCTCGCGGACCGTGCCGAGCAGGTCGGTGTCGGCATCGCGCACGCGGCCGAGGAACTCGGTGCGCTCCAGCAGGTCGCCGAAGCTCGCGGCGCCCAGGACGAAGGTCACGACGTCGGGCTGGCCCACGACGTAGCGCGAGCGCAGCACCGTGGAGAGCTTCCCGCGCACCTGCGCGAGGCGCCGCTCCAGGCGCGCGACGCGCTCCTGCGCGTCGTCGAGGCGTCCGCGGGTGCGCGCGAGGCGGGCCTGGGCGGCGTCGAGGTCGGCCTGCACCCGGTCGATGCGGCCCTGGAGGATGGCGATCTCGCGCCGGGCCTGGCGCTCGAGGCCGCCCAGGCGCGCCGCGGCGGAGGAGAGCGACGACTCGCGCTGCTTGGACCCCGCGACGCGGTCGCGGAGCGTCTGCTCGCTCTGGGCGCCGGCGGTCGAGGACGCGCCCGCGAGGAGCAGGAGGGCGCAGAGCAGGGCGGCGGCGAGGGCCGCTGGGCGGATGGGGCGGAGGGACATGCGCGGAGGCGTGCCGCGGGGCGCGCCGTCGACGAAGCT
>CAXUES010000158.1:2560-6742 GCA_964250185.1 uncultured Solirubrobacteraceae bacterium
AGCGGGCGTTCGAGGCCGGGGCGCCGAAATGGTCGACCAGCGAGAAGGCGCCGCCCACGGGGTCCGTCGACACGGCGGCGCCTAGGCGCGCGGCCAGGCGAGACGGTAGACGGTCCTGCCCGCCGGCCGCAAGGGTCCGTGCAGCCGATGCGCTGCGAGACTGGGCGTCGCATGGACCCGGCCCTCGGCAGCACGCTCATCCCGGTCGGGCGCATCCTCGACGCCGTGGCCGAGGAGCCCGAGCGCCAGCGCGCGTTCGTCTGCCTGGCCGCGTTCCTCACCGCGTTCCTGCTCATCCGCACGAGCGCGCGCATGACCCGCCGCTTCACCTGGTGGCCCGGCGGGGTCAAGACCGACTCGGGGATCCACCTGCACCACTTCGTGTGGGGGATCTTCATCATGCTCGGCGCGGGCTTCCTCACGCTGAGCCTGCGCTTCGACCAGGCCGGCGGGCTGGTGCTCGCCGGGATCTTCGGCATCGGCGGCGGCCTGGTCCTGGACGAGTTCGCGCTGTGGACGCGCCTGGAGGACGTCTACTGGTCGGAGGAGGGGCGCTCCTCGGTCGAGGCGGTCGCCGTCGTGGGCGTCTTCGGCCTGCTCATCGTCCTCGGCGTCCAGCCGTTCTCCTTCGCCGACCCGGTGAGCGCGGCGGTCACCGGCGGGGCCATCCTCGCGCCGCTGGCCGTCAGCGTCGGGGCGATCCTCAAGGGGCGCACCGTGCTGGCCGCGATCGGGATCTTCGTGCTGCCCGTCGGGCTGTGGGCGGCCTTCCGCGTGGGCCGGCCGACGGCGCCCTGGGCGCACTGGTTCTACGGCGACGACTCGGCGCGGATGCGCCGCGCGCGCTCGCGCTACGAGGACCCGCAGCGCGCGTCGGAGCGCCTGCGCCTACGCGTCATGGACGCGGTCGCCGGCGCGCCGACGGGGCCCTAGGGCTCAGCCGCGCGAGCGGCGCGAGGAGATCACGCCGGTGTCGAAGCCCGCGAGGTGCAGGCCACCGGCGAAGCGCGCGTGCTCGATCTTCATGCAGCGGTTCGTGACGGCGTGCAGGCCGCCCTCGACCGCGATGCGCACCGCGTCGTCGTGGTGCAGCGACAGCTGCGCCCAGAAGGTGCCCGCGCCGATGGCCACGGCCTCCTCGGCGACGCCGGGCAGGTCCACCGACTTGCGGAAGACGTCGACGACGTCCGGCGTGCCGGGCAGGTCCTGCAGCGACTCGTAGACGGTCAGCCCGAGGATCTCCCCGCCGCGCGGGTTGACCGGCCAGACCTCGTAGTCGGCCGAGGAGGAGCGCAGGTAGCTCAGGACGAAGTTCGACGCCTTGGCCTGGTTGGCCGACGCGCCGACGACCGCGACCGTCCGGGCGCGCCGCAGGATCTTCCGGCGCTCCCCGGCAGTCGGCGCGTGCCACGTGCCTGCCGCGGTCTCCACCTCGGCGAGGCTCACGACGTCCCCTCCCCGGCCGCGATCGCGGCGTCCAGCGCGCGGTCGATGTCGAACCAGATGTCCTCGAGGTCCTCGATGCCGACGCTGATGCGCACGAGGTCGTCCACGACGCCCGCGGCGAAGAGCGCGTCGGGGTCGAGCTGGCGGTGCGTCGTGGAGGCCGGGTGGATGACCAGCGTGCGCGTGTCGCCCACGTTGGCCAGGTGCGAGCACAGCTCCACCGCGCCGATGAACGCCTCGCCGCCGGCCCGGCCGCCGCGCACGCCGAAGGAGAAGACGGCGCCCGCGCCGCGCGGCATGTAGCGCTGGGCCAGGGCGTGGTTGTCGTCCTCGGGCAGGCCCGCGTAGCGGACCCACGTCGTGCGGGGGTCGTCGCGCAGGCGCTCGGCCAGCGCCTGGGCGTTGAGCACGTGGGCGTCCATGCGCAGGGCCAGCGTCTCCATGCCGTGCAGCAGCAGGAACGCGTTGAACGGGGAGAGCGCGGCGCCCAGCGTGCGCAGGCCCTCCACACGCAGCTTGGTGGCGAAGCCGAACTCGCCGAAGTTGTCCCAGAAGCGCAGGTTGCCGTAGGTCGCGACGGGCTCGGTCATCACCGGGAAGTTGCCGTTGTCCCAGGCGAAGCGGCCCGAGTCGACCACGAGGCCGCCGAGCGACGTGCCGTGCCCGCCGAGGAACTTCGTGGCGGAGTGCACGACGATGTCGGCGCCGTGGTCCAGGGGCCGGCACAGGTGCGGGGTGGCCAGCGTGGAGTCGACCACGAGCGGGATGTCGGCCTCGTCGGCGACGTCGGCGAGCGCCTCGAGGTCGGCGACGATCCCCGCGGGGTTGGCGATCGTCTCGGTGAGCAGCAGCTTCGTGCGGCCGGGGATGATCGCCGCGGCGAACGCCTTGGGGTCGTCGCCGGCCACGAACGTCGTCTCGACGCCCAGGCGGCGCAGCGTCACGTTGAGCAGCACGTAGGTGCCGCCGTAGAGCGCACCGGAGGCGACGACGTGGTCGCCCGCCTGCGCGAGCGCGGTGAGCGCCAGGAGCATCGCGGCCTGCCCGCTGGCCGCCGCGACGGCGCCGATGCCGCCCTCCAGCGAGGCGACGCGCTCCTCCAGCGCGGCCACCGTCGGGTTGCCCAGGCGCGAGTACGTGTTGCCGTACTTCTGCAGCGCGAAGAGGTCCGCGGCGTCCTGGGCGTCCTCGAAGACGAACGACGTCGTCTGGTAGATCGGCACCTGCCGGGCCCCCGTGGTGGGGTCGGGGCGGGCGCCTGCGTGGATGGCCCGCGTGCGGGCGCCCCAGGCGCGGTCCTCGGGGTCGGCCATCGGGGGCGACGCTAGCAACGAGGTCCGGTCGGAGAAGAAACATGTGAAAGCCGACAGGAGATGTAGGCTTTGCGCCATGTCCACCACCGACGGCCTGCGCCCCGAGACGATCGCCCTCCACGGGGGGCAGGAGCCCGACCCGACGACGGGCTCCCGGGCGGTCCCGATCTACCAGACGACGTCCTACGTCTTCGAGGACACCCAGCACGCGGCGGACCTCTTCGCGCTGGCCGTGCCGGGGAACATCTACTCGCGGATCATGAACCCGACCTGGGACGTGCTCGAGCAGCGCCTCACGCTCCTGGAGGGCGGCGTCGCCGCGCTCGCGACTGCCTCCGGGCAGGCCGCCACGACCTACGCGGTGCTCAACATCGCCCGCGCGGGCGACAACTTCATCGCCACCTCGCAGCTCTACGGCGGCACCTACAACCTCTTCGCCCACACGCTGCCCCAGTACGGCATCGAGGTCCGCTGGGCCGACGCCGACGACCCGGGCGCCATCGCCCGGCTGGCCGACGAGCGGACCAAGCTCGTGTTCGGCGAGACGATCGGCAACCCGCGCCTGAACGTGCTCGACGTGCGCGCGTGGGCCGACGCCGCCCACGCGGCGGGCCTGCCGCTCGTGCTCGACAACACGGTCCCCACGCCGCTGGGCGCGCGGATCTTCGAGGACGGCGCCGACATCGCCGTGCACTCGCTGACGAAGTTCCTCGGCGGCCACGGGACGACCATCGGCGGGGCGATCGTGGACGCGGGCAGCTTCGACTGGGCCGCCCAGCCCGAGCGCTACCCCGGCCTCACGCAGCCCGACCCGAGCTACCACGGCGTGGTGTGGACCGACGCGATGGGCCCGGCCGCCTTCGTCGCGCGCGCCCGCACCGTGCTGCTGCGCAACACGGGCGCGGCGCTGTCGCCGTTCAACGCCTGGCAGGTGCTGCAGGGCATCGAGACGCTCCACCTGCGCATGGAGCGCCACAACGCCAACGCGCAGGCCGTCGCGGAGCACCTCGAGGCCCACGACGCGGTCGCCTGGGTGAGCTACCCCGGCCTCGCCTCCAGCGAGTACCACGACGTCGCCCAGCGCACCCTGCGCGGCGGCGGCGGGGCGCTGGTGACCTTCGGCGTGGTCGGCGGCGCCGAGGCGGGCAAGCGCTTCATCGAGGGCCTCGGGCTCTTCAGCCACCTGGCCAACATCGGCGACGCGAAGTCGCTGGCCATCCACAACGCCTCCACGACGCACTCGCAGCTCGACGACGAGGAGCTCGAGGCGGCCGGCGTGACGCAGGAGACCGTGCGCCTCTCGGTCGGCATCGAGCACATCGAGGACCTGCTCGCCGACCTCGACCAGGCCCTCGCGGCCACGCGTGAGCTCGCCCGCACCTGAGCTGACCGCGAGCACGCAGCGGGTCGTCCTGTGGTCGCA
>CAXUES010000159.1:0-4640 GCA_964250185.1 uncultured Solirubrobacteraceae bacterium
GGCGCGGGCGCCTCCGAGCACGGCTGGGACCCGGCGCGCGTCGCGGTGGGCGGCGACTCGGCGGGCGGCAACCTCGCGGCGGTGGTCGCGCGGCGCCGGGCGGAGGTCGTGCGCGCGCAGCTGCTCGTGTACCCCGCGCTGGACGCCGCCGCGGACTCGCCCTCCTACGCCGAGCAGGCCGACATGCCGCTGCTCACCGCCGCGGCGATGCGCCGCTCGTGGTCGATCTACCTCGACGGGCACGATCCCGCCGACCCCGACGCGTCGCCCGCGCGGGCGCCTGACCTGCGTGGCGCGCCGCCGGCCACCGTGGTCGTGGCCGGCCACGACGTGCTGCGCGAGGAGGGGCTGGCCTACGCCGCCGCGCTCGAGGCGGCCGGGGTGCCGGTGGCCCAGCACGAGTTCGCCGACATGGGCCACGCGTTCCTGCGCTGGGGCGGGGTGGCCGACCGCGCCGGCGAGCTGCTCCTGCTGCTCGGCGACGCGACCCGGCGGGCGCTGGCCTAGGAGGTCGTGGTGATGGTCGCCGCGCTCACGGCCACCGACGTGGCCAGCGCGGCGTGGACGTCCTGCACGGCGCGGTGGACCGCATCGCTGGCCGGCCCGGCCTCGGCGACCTCCTTCGCGCGCCGCTTGGCCGCCCCGCGGTCCTCCTTGGCCACGACCTTGGGCACGAGCTCCAGCGCCTGCACGACCGCGACGAGCTCCGCCTCGGCGGGCGTGGGCTGCCGGCCGACGACGAGCACGTCGTGCAGCGCGGCGCGCAGCTCGCGCTCCGGCGCGCCGTCGCGCTCGGGCAGGCGCGTCTGGGCGAAGAGGCCGAGCACCTTGCGGTGCTCCTCGCCCAGGACGCCGGCGTCCACGAGCCGCGCGGCGGCCTGCGGCAGGAACGGCTTCAGGCGCCCGGGCAGCTTGTCCACCCAGTGCTTGGGCCGGCGCGGCCGCTCATCCGCCGCGATCTCGGCGTGCACGGCGGCCAGGAAGGGGTCCCCGGGCGGCGGGCCGGTGGTCACGACCTCCTTGCCGTCCTCCGCCAGGGCCCCCGCGCGGAGCAGGTCGATGAGCGCCGCGCCCGCGACGCCGTGGTCCAGGACGCCCGTGCCCGTCGTGTCCGACCCCTTCTCGTCGTGGAGGCCCAGCAGCAGGACCTGCTCGTAGGTGGACAGGCTGTCGATCGCGGCCATGGACCGGGTGTTCCCCCGGGGAGCCGGCCTCAGCCACGGCGCCGGCCCCACTAGGCTCGACCGCCATGGCGAAGGTCCGCGTCGACGCGCTGCTCGCCCAGCGCGGCCTGTTCGCCTCCCGCTCGCGGGCGGCCGCCTCGGTGATGGCCGGTGAGGTCCGCCTCGCCGACGGATCGCGCGCGGCCAAGCCGGGGCAGATGGTCGCCGAGGACGCCGTGCTGGCCGTCGACGAGGGCCGTCGCTTCGTGTCGCGCGGCGGCACGAAGCTCGCCAACGCGCTCGACGAGCTCGGCATCGACCCGGCCGGGCGCCTGGCGCTGGACGTCGGCGCCTCGACGGGGGGCTTCACCGACTGCCTGCTCCAGCGCGGCGCCACGCACGTCACCTGCGTCGACGTGGCCTACGGCGAGCTGGACTGGTCGTTGCGCACCGACGAGCGCGTGACGGTCCTCGAGCGCACCAACGCCCGGGCGCTGACCGTCGAGCAGCTGCCCCACCGGGCGGACCTCGCGGTGGCCGACGTCTCCTTCATCTCCCTGCGCAAGGTGCTGCCCGCGGTGCTGGGCTGCCTCGCGGAGCGCCATGATGCGCTGCTCATGGTCAAGCCCCAGTTCGAGGTGGGCCGCGAGCGGGTCGGGTCCGGCGGCGTCGTCCGCGACCCGCTCGCCCGGCGCGACGCCATCACGGCGGTGGCCGACGCCGCCCGGGAGGCGGGCGCGAGCGTCGTCGGCCTGGCCTCGTCGGGCCTCCCCGGGCCGAAGGGCAACCGCGAGAGCTTCCTGTGGCTCGCCGAGGGCGGCCGGGCCGGCGCGCTGGACGCCGACGCGTTCGCCGCGCGGGTCGCCGAGGTCGAGCCCGCATGAGCTGCTCCTCGGTCCTGGTCCTCTCCCACGGCCGCGTCGAGCAGACGCGCGGGGTGCTCGGCGCGCTGCAGGCCGCCGCGCAGGCCAACGGCACGCTGCTGCGCTTCTCGGAGGAGGAGGCCGGCAAGCACGGCCTGGTGCCCTCGGACCACATCCAGGTCGAGGCGGGCCAGCACGGCCTGCCCGACCTCTGCGTCGTGCTGGGCGGCGACGGGACCATCCTGCGCGCGCTGCGGCGCTTCGCGGGCACCGGCGTGCCGGTCTTCGCGGTGAACTTCGGCGAGGTCGGCTTCCTGGCCACCGTGGAGCCCGACGCCCACATCGACGTCTTCGACATGGCCCTGAGCGGCGGCTTCGAGGTGCTCACGCTCCCCGCGCTGTCCATCGAGCTGCCGGGCGACGACGCGCAGTACGCCATCAACGACGTCTCGCTGCAGCGCCGTCCGGGCGAGCGGGTCGCCTCGCTCGCCTACGGCGTGGGGGAGACCGAGGTCGGCTCGGTGCGCTGCGACGGCCTCGTGGTGGCCACGCCCGCCGGCTCCACGGGCTACAACCTCGCCAACGGCGGCCCCGTGCTCGCCTGGGGCGTGGAGGGCTACGTCGTGTCGTTCATCGCGCCGCACTCGCTGACCGCGCGGGCGCTCGTGGTCGCCCCGGGCGACGAGCTGAAGGTCCACAACCGCGGGCAGTTCGACGTCGACCTCAGCGTGGACGGCATCACCGTGGGGAAGATCGCGCCGGACGAGGTGCTCTCCACGCGCTTCGTCGCCGCGGGAGCGCGGCTGGCCCAGCTGCCCGGGTCGACGTTCTACGCCCGGTTGCGCGAGAAGTTCGGCCGCCTGGCGTCCTAGAGCCCCACGAGACGCGCGACTTCCGCGCGGAAGGCGCGCGCCGGGCGGAGCCGTCCGACGCCACTGGTATTCCCTCTCGGACCTGATGCTCTCCGAGCTCCGCGTCGAGAACCTCCTGCTCATCGAGCGGGCCGAGCTGCGCCTCGCGCCCGGCCTCAACGTCCTGACGGGCGAGACGGGCGCGGGCAAGACCGTGCTCGCCCACGCCCTGGACCTGCTCCTGGGCGGTCGCGCGCGGACGGGCATCGTGCGCCCGGGCGCCTCGGAGGCCTACGTCGAGGGGGTCTTCGAGCTCACCGACGCGCTGCGCGAGGAGCTCGGCGACGCGCTCCCGGCCGACGCCGAGGACGTCGTCCTGGCCCGGCGGCTGTCGGCCGAGGGCCGCTCCCGCGCCTACGTCGGCGGCCGCTCGGCCTCGGTGGCCGACCTGCGCGACGTCGCCGCGCGGCTCATCTCCTTCTACGGCCAGCACGAGCACCGCAAGCTCACGCTCGCCTCCTCCCAGCTCGAGCTGCTGGACGGCTTCTGCGGGGCCGAGCACCTGGCCCGTCGTGCCGAGGCCGCGCGGCTGCACGCGGAGGTCCGGGCGATCGAGGCCTCGCTGGCCGAGCTCGCCGAGCGCTCCGGCGCGCGCGAGCGCGAGCTGGACCTCCTCACCTACGAGCTGTCGGAGATCGAGGCCGTCGATCCCTCCGAGGCCGAGGAGGACGAGCTCGCCGCCCGCCGCGAGCGCCTGCGCCACGTCGAGGCGCTGCGCGGCGCCGCCTGGGGCGCCGCCGAGGCCGTCGCGCCGGAGGACGCCGAGACGACGGGCGCCACCGCGGCGCTCGCGGCCGGCGAGGGCGCGCTGTCCGGCGCCGAGGGCGTCGACGCCGAGCTCGACGCGCTGCTGGAGCGCTGGCGCGCGCTGGCCATCGAGGCCGACGAGCTCGGCGGGGAGCTGCGCCGCTACGCCGAGGGCCTGGAAGCCGATCCGGGGGAGCTCGACGTCGTCGAGGAGCGCCTCACCGCCCTGGAGCGCCTCAAGCGCAAGCACGGCGGCACCATCGCGCTCGTGCTCGCCCACGCGGCGCGCTGCCGGGCCGAGCGCGACGCCCTGGCGGGCTCCGGCGCGCAGCAGGAGGAGCTCGAGGCCCGCCTGGCCGCCGCCCGCCGCGAGCGTGACGCGGTCGCTGCCGAGCTGCACGCCACGCGGGCCGCGCGCGGCGCCGAGCTCGCGGTCGCGGTGCACGGGCGCCTGGCCGAGCTGGCCATGGAGGCCGCGACCTTCGAGATCGCCGTGGAGCGCCGCGACGAGGCCGGGCCCACGGGCGCCGACCACGTCGAGTTCCGCATCGCGGCCAACCCGGGTGTGCCCGCGGCGCCGCTGCGGGAGGTCGCCTCTGGCGGCGAGCTCTCCCGGGTCATGCTCGCGCTGCTCGGCGCGGCCGACCACGGCGACGACGCCACGCTCGTGTTCGACGAGGTCGACGCGGGCATCGGCGGGGTCACCGCGCGGGCGGTCGGCGAGGAGCTGCGCGGCTTGGCCGCGGGTCGCCAGGTCCTCTGCATCACCCACCTGCCGCAGATCGCCTCGCTCGGCGTGCGGCACTTCTCGATCGCCAAGGACACGGGGGTGGAGCCCGCCCGGACGACGGTGCGCACGCTCCAGGCCGGCGAGGTCGTCGGCGAGCTCGTCCGGATGCTCGGCGCGGGCGAGGACGATGTGGCCGCGCGCCGCCACGCCAAGGAGCTGCTGAAGG
>CAXUES010000159.1:4650-6695 GCA_964250185.1 uncultured Solirubrobacteraceae bacterium
GGCGTGAGCGGGTAGGCGCCCGTCCATGGACGACACCCCCGGGCCCGACGAGAGCCTCACGACGCCGCCGCGGGAGCGCGGTCACGACGCTGAGGTCGAGGACACCGACGAGGCGCCCGCCTCGGGCGCCGCCGGTGGCAGCGGACCGCCCGGCGTCGGCGAGGGCAACGCGGGCATCGGCGTGGAGACGGAGGGCATGCCCGACCCACCCGAGGAGACGGGCGAGCCGAGCTGACCTCCGCGAGCCGCTGCGGCTAGGCGGCGTCGCCCGCGGGCGTGAAGTCCAGCGCCAGCGAGTTCATGCAGTAGCGCTGACCGCCCTTGTCGGCCGGGCCGTCGTCGAAGACGTGGCCCAGGTGGGAGTGGCAGGTGCCGCAGCGGACCTCGGTGCGGGTCATGCCGAGGGAGCGGTCCTCGATGAGCTCGACGGCCTCGCGGTCGGCGGGCTCGGTGAAGCTGGGCCAACCCGAGCCGGACTCGAACTTCGTCTCCGAGCCGAACAGCACGGCACCGCAGGCGCCGCAGCGGTACTGGCCGTCGGCCTTGTTGTGGTTCAGCGCACCGGAGAAGGGCGGCTCCGTCGCGCCCTTGCGCAGGACCGCGTAGGCGTCAGGGGCGAGCTCGGACTGCCACTCGGCTTCGGTCTTGTCGACGTTCTGGGGCATGTCCCACATGGTGGCAGGGCCGACGCTGCGTCCAGCCCGCAGCGAGCGGGGAGGACGGGTCGTCACCCGACCGCGCGCTCGCGATCGATCCGATCGCCTCGCTACCTTCCGTCCGTGCCCGACCTGACTTCCGAGACCCGGTACATCTTCGTCACCGGAGGCGTCGTCTCCTCGCTGGGCAAGGGCATCGCCGCCGCCTCGATCGGGCGCCTGCTCGTCTCCCGCGGGCTCACCGTGGGCCTGCAGAAGTTCGACCCGTACATCAACGTCGATCCCGGCACGATGTCGCCCTACCAGCACGGCGAGGTGTTCGTCACCGAGGACGGCGCGGAGACCGACCTCGACCTGGGCCACTACGAGCGGTTCACCAACACGAACACGTCGCGGGCGTCCAACGTCACCGCGGGCGGGATCTACAACTCGGTCATCCGGCGCGAGCGCCGCGGCGACTACCTCGGCGGCACCGTCCAGGTCGTCCCGCACATCACCGACGAGATCAAGAACCGCATCAAGCTCATCGGGGAGACCTCCGACGTCGACGTGGTCATCACGGAGATCGGCGGCACGGTCGGCGACATCGAGTCGCTGCCGTTCCTGGAGGCCATCCGCCAGTTCCCGGTCGACGTGGGGCGGCGCAACTGCATGTTCCTGCACCTCACGCTCGTGCCGTACATCGGCCACGCCAAGGAGCTGAAGACCAAGCCCACGCAGCACTCCGTCAACGAGCTGCGCCGCATCGGCATCCAGCCCGACATGCTGCTGTGCCGGTCCGAGGGCGAGCTCTCCTCGGACATCCGCCGCAAGATCGCGCTGTTCGCCTCGCTGCCCGTCGAGGCCGTGGTCTCGGCCAAGGACGTGGGCAACATCTACGAGGTCCCGCTCTGGTACGCCGAGCAGGGCGTGGACGACTTCATCCTGGACGAGCTCTCGCTGCCCACCGACGGCGAGCGCGACCTCTCCGGCTGGGCCGGGGTCGTCGAGCGCGCGCAGGCCGCCTCGGACGAGGTCCGCATCGCGCTCGTGGGCAAGTACGTCAAGCTCGAGGACGCCTACAAGTCGGTCACCGAGGCCCTCACGCACGCGGGCTGGGACCACGGCGGGAAGGTCGTCATCGACTGGGTCGACTCGGAGGACCTCGAATCCGACGAGGGCGCGCTGGAGCGCCTGGGCGAGGCCCACGGGATCATCGTGCCGGGCGGCTTCGGCGGTCGCGGCATCGAGGGGAAGATCCGCGCGGCCAAGGTCGCCCGCGAGCAGCAGATCCCGTACCTCGGCATCTGCCTGGGGATGCAGATCGCGGTGGCCGAGTTCGCCCGCCACGTGGCCGGCATGGACGGCGCCAACTCGACGGAGTTCGACATCGAGACCGAGTGGCCGGTC
>CAXUES010000160.1:0-5489 GCA_964250185.1 uncultured Solirubrobacteraceae bacterium
TCGGCTCGGGCAAGGGCGGCGTCGGCAAGTCGACGCTGACCTCGAACCTCGCCGCGGCGCTCGCTGCGCAGGGCAAGAAGGTCGGCATCCTGGACGCCGACGTGTGGGGCTACTCGATCCCGCGCATGTTCGGCCTGGGCGCCGACCGCCCGCCGGTCAACGGCGAGCGCAAGATCGTCCCGCTGGAGGCCCACGGCGTGAAGGTCATGTCCATCGGCTTCTTCGTGGCCGAGGACGCCGCCGTCGTCTGGCGCGGCCCGATGCTCCACAAGGCGCTCACCCAGTTCCTGGAGGACGTCGCCTGGGAGCAGCTCGACTACCTCCTCGTCGACCTGCCGCCGGGCACGGGCGACGTCTCCATGACGCTCTCCCAGCTGCTGCCCCAGGCGAAGTTCCTGCTGGTCACCACGCCGCAGGACACCGCGCAGAAGGTCGCGCGGCGCTCGGCCGAGATGGCCCACAAGGTCTCCATGGACATCGCGGCGGTCGTGGAGAACATGAGCGGGTTCACCACGCCCTCGGGCGAGACGTTCCCGATCTTCGGCGAGGGCGGCGGCCAGGCGCTGGCCGACGAGCTCGACGTGCCGCTGGTCGGCACGGTCCCGCTGACCATGCCGCTGCGTGCGCAGGCCGACGCGGGCACGCCCCTCGTCGTGACCGATCCGTCCGACCCGGCCGCTGCGGCCATCATCGAGGTCGCCCGCCGGCTCGTCCGCATGACGCCGGTCGAGCTGCCGATCCTCAACGTGATGGAGGAGGCGCCCGCCCCGGCGTTCGAGGTCATCCCGCCCAAGCCGGCGGGCATTTCCCTCCCGATGGCCTAGCCGCAGCTCAGCGGCAGGACGGCGCCTGCGCGACCAGGTCCTGCGGGGCCTGGGGCACGCGCAGGTCGCCCAGGCCCGAGGCGACGCGGCGCAGGTCGTCGGCGTCGCCGGAGCGCACGGTGCGTGCGGCGCCGCGCAGGCGGACGGCCGACGCGTCCAGCACGCGCACGGCCTCGCCCATCGACGTGCGGTAGCGCTTCGGGGGCGCGGCGGCGCGCAGGCGGCCCGCGCCCGCGTCGAAGCCGTCGGCGAGGCGGCCTAGAGCGGCGCCGAAGGAGCGCGCCGCCGCTCGCCGGTCGGTCTCGCCGCCGAGGCGCTCGGCCGAGGCCTGGAAGCGGTGGGTGGCCCGCTGCACGTCGGCGCAGAACGCGTCGATGTCGCGCGCGTAGGCCCGGGTGGCCGCCGCGTCGGACTTGGTGCTGTCCGCGCCGCAGCCCGCGAGGGCGAGGACGCCGGCAGCGGCGGCGGCGAGCAGTGGCCGCCCCGGGCCGGGGACGGCCACCGTGCGGCTACTTGCTGGCGGCGAAGTAGTCCACGTTGATCTGCGCGAAGGCGCTCCACTCCTCGGGGAGCTGGTCCTCGGCGAAGCACGCGTCCACCGGGCAGGCCTCGACGCACGCGTCGCAGTCGATGCACTCCTCCGGATCGATGTAGAGCTGGGTGACCTTGTCGTAGTCGGGCTCGTCCGGCGTGGGGTGGATGCAGTCGACGGGGCAGACCTCGACGCAGCTGTTGTCCTTCGTGCCGACGCAGGGCTCGGCGATGACGTAGGCCATGTTCTCTGGCGTCCCTTCTGGCGGGGCTCGGATGCTGACTGGCTCGCGGGATAGTACGCGGAGTCGTGGCGGATCCCTCCCCCGGGCCCGTGATCGCCACGCATGGCGGCGCTCAGACGGCGCGCGCGCGTCGGTGCGCCCAGGGCATCGCGACCTCGAGCTGGGCCGCCACGGCGAGCAGCACGTCCTCGCGCGCGGGACGTCCGAGGAGCTGCACCCCGACGGGCAGCCCCGCTGCCGGATCGCCCTCGGGCCGGGTCGCCAGCGGCAGCGAGATCGCCGGCTGGCCGGTCATGTTGGCCAGCGGCGTGTGGGGCACGAAGGCCCCGGCGCGCGCGAACGTGGCGGCGGGATCGGGGCCGAGCGGGTCGATGGTCCCGATCGGCACGGGCGCCTCGCTCAGCGTGGGGCACACGAGCACGTCGTAGGAGGCCATCCAGCGCAGGAACCCGCGGGCGATGCCCTGCACGCGCGCCTCGGCGAGCGCCGCCTGGGTCGACGTCAGCCCCGCGGCGAGCTCCCACACGTGCCAGCTCAGCGGCTCCATGTCGGCGGCGGTGGGGTGCCGGCCCGCGAGCAGCCCGGCGAAGGCCGCCTGGGTGCAGACCAGCGGCGCGAAGAGCGCGGTGAACAGGCCCTCCAGCCCCGGCGCCGCCCAGGGCGGATCGACCTCCTCGACGTGGTGGCCCAGGCCGGCGAGCGCCCGGCCGGTGGTGCGGACCGCCTCGGCGACCACCGGGTCCACCGTGGCCTCGGGCAGCGGCGAGGAGGTAGCCACCGCGACCCGCAGCCCCTGCGGGCGGGCGGCCGCCGACAGCGCCGTGGCGAACGGCGCGACGGGCGGCGGCGCCCACGTCGCGTCCCCCTCGACGTAGCCCTCGAGGAGGTCCAGCACGAGCGCGGTCTCGCGGACCGTCCGGGTGAGCACGCCGTCCTGCACCAGCAGCGAGTCGCCGAGCTCCGGCGCCACGGAGATGCGCCCGCGCTGGGGCTTGAGGCCGACCAGGCCGCAGCAGGCGGCGGGGATCCGCGTGGAGCCGCCGCCGTCGTTGGCGTGGGCGATGGGGACCATGCCCGCCGCGACGGCCGCCGCCGAGCCGCCGGAGGAGCCGCCCGGCGTGCGGTCGAGGTCCCACGGGTTGCGCGTCGGCCCGAAGCGCGCGGTCTCGGTGACCGGCATGATCCCGTACTCCGGGAGGGTCGTCGTCCCGACGATGACGAAGCCCGCCGCCTTCAGCCGGGCGACGACGTTGTGATCCGACGGCGCCAGGAAGTCGCCCATGAGCGCCGCGGCGCTCGTCAGCCGCCGGCCCGCGACGCCCCGGTTGTTCTTGATCGCGATGGGGACCCCGGCGAAGGGACGCGGATCCCCGGGGCCGATCGTCGCCGCCTCGGCGAGCGCGTCCTCGGCCAGCACGTCGACGAACGCGTTGACGTCGAGGTCGAGGGCCTCGATGCGCTCCAGGCTCGCGCCGACGAGCTCGGAGGCCCTCAGCTCGCCGTCGTGCACGAGCCGGGCGAGCTCGTCGACCGCCGTGAACATGAGCGAGGCCGCGTCCATGGGCGCGACCGTAGACGAGGCGTCGCTCCCTCGAGGCGTACGATCGCGCGTCATGAGCACGATCGAAGGGGTCCAGTCGGGGCTGGAGGGGGTCGTCGCCTTCGCGACGACCATCGCCGAGCCCGACAAGGAGGGCAGCGCGCTGCGCTACCGCGGCGTCGACATCGAGGAGCTCGTCGGGTCGGTGGCCTACGAGCAGGTGTGGGGCCTGCTGGTGGACGGCTCCTTCGATCCCGGTCTCGCGCCGGCCCAGCCGCACCCGCTGCTCGTGCGCTCGGGCGACCACCGCGTCGACGTGCAGTCCGCGCTGGCCATGCTCGCGCCGGAGTACGGCTACCGCGCGCTCATCGACATCTCCGACGAGCAGGCCCGCGACGACCTCGCCCGCGCCTCCGTCCAGGCGCTGAGCTTCGTGGCCCAGTCCGCCCGCGGCCTCGGCCAGCCCTGGGTGCCCCAGACGACGATCGACGAGGGCGCCACGCTGGCCGAGCGCTTCCTCATCCGCTGGCGCGGCGAGGCCGATCCCGACCACGCCAAGGCCGTCGACGCCTACTGGATCTCCGCCGCCGAGCACGGCATGAACGCCTCGACGTTCACCGCGCGGGTCGTGGCCTCCACCGGCGCCGACTGCGCGACCGCGCTCTCCAGCGCCGTCGGTGCGCTCAGCGGCCCGCTGCACGGCGGCGCGCCCTCGCGCGTGCTGAAGATGCTCGACGACGTGGAGCGCGAGGGCGACGCCGAGCGCTACGTCAAGGCGCTGCTGGACCGCGGCGAGCGCCTCATGGGCTTCGGGCACCGCGTGTACCGCGCCGAGGACCCGCGCGCCCGCGTGCTGCGTCGCACGGCGTCGGAGATCGGCGCGGGCCGCTTCGAGGTCGCCCAGGCCCTCGAGACCGCCGCCCTGGCCGAGCTGAAGGCCCGCCGTCCCGACCGCGTCCTGGCCACCAACGTGGAGTTCTGGTCGGCGGTGGTGCTCGACACCGCGCGCGTGCCGGCCGACCTCTTCACGCCGATGTTCACCTGCGCGCGCGTGGCGGGCTGGAGCGCGCACATCCTGGAGCAGAAGCGCGAGGGCCGGCTCATCCGGCCGACCGCCAAGTACGTCGGCGAGGACCCCCGGCCGCGCGACGCGGTGTAGCCGGGGGCCGGGGAACCGATCGGGAGGGGCATGGAGGCCGCCACGGTCGCCCGGATCGACCTCTGCGGGGGCCTGCGCCTGGACGGCGTCGAGGCGCCGGTCAACGGCCGCCTGCTCGTGCTGCTCTGCGTGCTCGCGCTGCGCGGCCCGCGCGGTGCGGGCCGCGACGAGCTCACCGACGTGCTCTGGCCGGGCCGGGAGCCGGCCGAGCCGGCCAAGCTCCTCAACCCGCTGCTCTCCCGCCTGCGGCGCAGCGTCGGGCCGATCGAGGGCCGCGGCGCCATCCGCCTGGGCAGCGAGCCGTCGGTGGACGCCCTCGCGGCGCTCGCTGCGCTCGCCGAGGCGGAGCGCCGCGAGGCCGACGACCCGCGGGGCGCCGCGCGGGCCGGCGGCGACGCCCTCGAGGTCCTCGAGCGCGAGCTGCTGCCGGGCTGCGACGCGCCGTGGGTCGTGGAGCAGCGGCGGCTGCTGGCCGGGCGCGGCGTCGACGCGCTGGCGCTCGTGGCGCGCTGCGCGCTGCGCGGCGGCGAGGGCGAGCAGCGCACCGCGGTGGGGGCGGCCCAGCGCCTCGTGGCCGCCGAGCCGCTGCGCGAGGACGGCGTGGCGCTGCTCATGGAGGCGCTCGTGGCGGCGGGGCGCGACAGCGAGGCGCTCGCGGCCTACGAGGACCTCCGCGCGGCGCTGGGCGAGCAGTTCGGCACCTTCCCCGGCGCCCGGCTGCGCGAGCGCCACGCCCGGCTGCTGGCGGCGCAGGGGGCAGCGGGGCCGGCCGGCGCCCGCGGGGGGCGCGGCGCGGTCTGGCGGCTCGACCTGCCCACGGCGGTGCGCCGGGCGGGCGTGGTGGCGATGGTCGGCCGCGACGCGGAGCGCGACGCCGTGGAAGCCGCGCTGGTCGGCGGCGCCGGTGCCGTGGTGGTCGAGGGGCCGGCCGGCATCGGCAAGACGACGCTGGCCGCCGACGTGGCCGCCCGCCACCACGCCGCGGGCGCCACCGTCCTGCACGCCCAGGCCGAGGCGCTCGCCGGGACACCGTTCGGACCGCTGGCCGACGCGCTGCGGCCCTCCGTGCTCGCGCTGGATCCCGCGGACCTCGGGACGGCGCTCGGCTCCCTTGCGGCCGACCTGGCGAGCGTCGTGCCCGCGCTGCACCGGCGCCTGCGGCTCCCCCGGACGCCGCGGCAGGCCGTGGC
>CAXUES010000160.1:5499-6679 GCA_964250185.1 uncultured Solirubrobacteraceae bacterium
CGCCGCCTCGCGCTCTTCGAGGCGGTCGAGGCGCTGCTGGCGCTGCTCGCGCGGCGGGGCGAGCTGCTGCTCGTCGTCGACGACGTCGACCGCCTCGACTCGTCCTCGGCCGAGCTGCTCGCCCACGTGCTGCGCGGCGGACACGGCGTGCCGGCGGTCCTGGCCACCGCGCGCACCCGGGGCGGCCCGCCGGCCGGGCTCGGCGACGCGATCCGCGTGGCGCTCGGGCCGCTGCGCCCCGGGGCGCGCACGCCGCTGGCCGCCCGCACGGCGCGCGCGGCGGGCGAGCCCGGCGAGGACGACCTCGCGACGGTGGTCGACCGCGCCGCCGCGGGGCTGGACACGGCGGCCACCGACGTGCTCGACCTCGCCGCGGCGCACGACGGCCCGGTCGACCGGGCGGTGCTCGGCGTCGCGGCCGGTCTCTCGCCGGCCGATCTCGGTGCCGCGGTCGGGCGGATCGACGCCCGCGGGCTGCTCGGCGCCGGGGGGACGCTGCACGACGCGATCCGCGACGCGCTGCGCGACCGGCTCCCCGTCGAGCGCGCCGGCGCGCTGCACGCCCGGCTGGCCGCGGCGCTGGAGGCGGTCCGCGAGGACGACCCCGACGCGCTTGCCCCGCTCGCCCGCCACTGGGCCGCGGCGCCCGGGCGGACGGCGGCCGCGCGCGCCACGCACTACGGGGAGCGGGCGGCCCGCCACGCCCTCGCGGGCCTCGCCTTCGAGCAGGCCGCCGCGCTGGCGCGCGAGGCCCGAGCGGCCGACGCACGGGCGGGCGACCACCCGGAGCGGCGCCTGCGGCTGCTGCTCCTGGAGGGCGACGCGCTGAGCGCGGCCAGCGCGCTCGGGTCGGCGCGCGGCGTCCTGGACGAGGCCATCGCGCTGGCCGGCGAGCTCGGGCGCAGCGAGGACGTCGCCCGTGCCGCCCTGGCCGCGGCCGGCCACCGCCTCGGCGCCGGGCTCCACGACCCCGGCCTCGTCGCGGCGCTGGAGGCGGGCCTGGACGCGGTGGCCCAGGTGCCCGACCAGCGCGAGCGCGCCCGCCTCGGCGCGCTGCTGCGCGCGCGGCTGGCCGGCGTCCTGCTCGAGGGGCCGGTGGAGCGCCGCGACGTGCTCGTGGCCCAGGCCGAGCAGCTCGCCCGCGCCACGGGCGACGGGGAGGTCGTCGCCGAGGTGCTCG
>CAXUES010000161.1:0-6653 GCA_964250185.1 uncultured Solirubrobacteraceae bacterium
CAAGAAGATAGCGTCGCGAGCCATGACCGAGACCGCCTCCGCCGCGCCCGTCCCCGTGCTGGACCGCTTCCGCCTCGACGGCCGCGTCGCGGTGGTCACGGGGGCCGGATCGGGGCTCGGCGTCGCCTTCGCCCGGGCGCTGGCCGAGGCCGGCGCCGACCTCGTCCTGGGTGCCCGCCGGGTCGAGCGCCTCGAGGAGACGAAGGCCATGGTGGAGGGCCTCGGCCGCCGCGCCGTCGTCGTCGCCACCGACGTCGCCCGCCCCGAGGACTGCCAGGCGCTCGTGGCGGCCGGCGTGGAGGCCTTCGGGCGCATCGACGTGCTCGTCAACAACGCGGGGATCGGCACCGCGGTGCCCGCCTCGCGCGAGACGCCGGAGGAGTTCCGCCAGGTCATCGACGTCAACCTCAACGGCTGCTTCTGGATGGCCCAGGCCGCCGCGAAGGCGATGACGTCGGGCGGCTCGATCGTCAACATCTCCAGCGTCCTGGGGATCACCACGGCCGGCCTGCCGCAGGCCGCCTACGCGTCGTCCAAGGCCGGGCTCATCGGCATGACGCGCGACCTCGCCCAGCAGTGGACGGGCCGCAAGGGCATCCGGGTCAACGCGCTCGCGCCCGGGTTCTTCACGAGCGAGATGACCGACCAGTACCCCGACGGGTACCTCGAGAGCCAGAACGCCCGCAACCCGATGGGCCGCAAGGGCGACCCGGCCGAGCTCGCCGCGGCGCTCATCTTCCTCGCCTCCGACGCCGGGGGCTACGTGACCGGGCAGGTCCTCGCCGTCGACGGCGGCATGACGATCACCTGAGGCTCAGGCGCGCGCCTCCACCTGGGTCATCGCCTTCGTGACCGCGCGGGTCAGGACGGCCTTGACGAGCAGGTCGAGGCCGGGGACCTTCGCGCCGAACGTGATGACCCAGGAGAAGCGGGTGCCGCCGGTGGGGGAGGGGTCGAAGGTCATGGCCCCCTCGTGGTCGACGACGGGGCTGCCGCGCGTGATGCGGTAGCGGATGAGGCGGCCCTCGACGACCTCGGTGACCGTCTCCTCGAAGCTCGGCAGCAGCCCGACCTTGAGGTCGCGGCGCGACCCGACGCCGTTGCGGGTGCCGTCCGTGCCGTCGTTGAGCCGGGTGACCTTGGAGCCCAGCAGCGGGCCGACCTGCTCGTGCTCGGACAGGAAGGCGAAGATCCGCTCCGGCGGCTGGGGGAACTCGTGCTGGACGTCGACGCGTTGCATGGGCGGCGACGGTACCGGGCGGGTCCCCGTCCCGCTAAGTGGTAGTCTGCTCTCCACTTCAGCCCGCAGCACGCACGAAGAAGAGCCGTCGCATGTCCACCGCCGTCCCCCTCCCCGCTCCCGAGCGGATCGCCCCGCCCCTCGAACGCGCCGCCGCCTGGGCGGTCCGCTGGTGGGAGGTCAGCTGGACGTCTCAGGTCCTCGCGCTCCTCGCGGCGCTCGGCGCCTACGCCGCGGTGGGGCTGCTCAATGCGGGCGACCTGGTCGCCGCGCAGGCCCACGCGGACTGGATCATCGACCTGGAGCGCGCGACGCGCACCGACGTGGAGGGCGCCGTGCAGCGCGCCCTCGACGGCGCGGCGATCGCCACGCTGCTCAGCGCGGTCTACCTCGGCGCGCAGTTCGTCGTCGCGCCGCTCGCGCTGCTGATCGTCCACCACCGCGCGCCGCGCACGACCTACCGCACCTTCCGCGACGCGCTCCTGCTCGCCTGGACGACGGGGCTGGTCATCTACGCGGTCTTCCCGGTCGCCCCGCCGCGGATGGCCAGCGCGGCCGGCGTGTCCGACGTCGTCAGCGCGCGTTCGCCCATCGACCTGTCGGGGGGATCGGCGGGCCTCTTCAACCAGCTCGCCGCGGTGCCGAGCATGCACGTGGCCTTCGCAGTCGCGGTGAGCGTCGCGCTGTGGCGCGTGGCCCGCGGCCCCGCGCTGCGCCTCGCCGCGGTCCTGTGGGCGCCGCTGGTCGTCACGTCGGTCGTGGCGACGGGCAACCACTTCACCTTCGACGCGCTCACCGGGGCCGTCGTCATGGCCTTCGCCGCCGGGACGGTCGTCGTCGTTCGCGGCCGGGTCCAGCGCGCGCTCGCCCCCGCGTGACCCAGGTCCACCCCGTCGTCGCGGCGCTGCGCGAGCGTCCGCCGGGTGCCCGCATCGCGCTGGTCATCGAGGGCGGCGGGATGCGCGGCGCCGTCTCGGGCGGCATGGCCCTCGCGCTGGACGACCTGGGTCTCGCCGACGCGTTCGACGGCGTCCACGGCGCGTCGGCCGGCGCGCTGAACGGCATGTGGCTCGTGGCCGGCCGCGTGGCGCAGGGCGCCGCGACGTGGTGGGACCCCGACCTCGTCCACACCCTCATCGAGCCGCGCCGGCTGCTGCGTGGCGGGCGCGTCGTCGACGTCGAGGCGCTCGTGGAGGAGCGCTACGAGGCGGTGAGCCCGGGCGTCTTCGCCGCGGTGCTGGCGGCACGGGCCGAGCTGCACCCCATTGCCACCGACGTGGCCACGGGCGAGGCCGCCGACCTGCACGCCGTCGTGGGGGACAGCGAGGAGCGCCTGCGGCTCGCGTTGCGGGCGTCGGCCTCCCTGCCGGTCCTGGCCGGCCCGCCGGTCGCGCTGGCCGGGCGGCGCTACGTCGACGCGGGCGTCGCGGCGGCGATCCCCTACCGCTTCGCGCTCCAGCAGGGCGCGACGCACGTGCTCGTGCTCCGCTCGCGCCGCCTCGGCGAGGTCGCCCAGGCGCCCGGACGGCTCTCCGGCCTCGTCACCCGCGCGGCGGTCGGGCGGGTGTCGCGCGCGACGGCGACCACGCTGGCCGGCCGGGCGCCGCGCGAGGCCCGCGAGGAGGCCGAGCTCGAGGCGCTCGCCGCCGCCACCGGCCCGCCGCACGTCCTGCAGGTGCGCCCGGCGCCGGACTCGCCGGTGCCCGGCCGCCTGGAGCGCGACGTCGGCCTCGTGCGCGAGGCGCTGGAGGGCGGCCGTGCGGCGGCGCTCGAGGCGCTCAGTCCCCGAAGCGGATCCTGAGGTCGCCCAGCGCGACCGAGCCGATCGGCTCCCGCCCGGCGAGCCAGCCCAGCGGCCCGTCCGGGGCGAACGTCCAGGCCGCCCGCAGCGCCCGCGGCCGCGCGCCGGCGGCGATCGGCGCGCGCACGTCGCCGCGACCGTCGAGGCGCTGGCGGGTCACCATCGACACGGGCAGGCGCGGACCCGGCCACGCCCGCCCGACGGTCGCGCGCAGCGTGGCGATCGGCGCACCGTCCTCGTCGGCGACGGCGCCGTGGTCCCAGCGCGCGAGGTGCTTGGGGATCCCCCACAGCGCGCGGCCGCCGGCCAGCGAGGCGGGCGAGTCGACCCAGATCTGCGCGATGGACGCCTCGCGCGCGGACGCCCGCCCGACCGGCAGGGCCACGAGCAGCTCCTGGTAGGTCAGGACGGAGCCCGGGGCGTAGTGGACCATCGCCACGAGCGCGAGCGCGTCGTCGCCCAGGCGGAGCAGCTCGGCGTCGGCGGGCCGGTGCGCGGCCGCCTCGGCGGGCAGCGCGCTCGCCGGGACGCGGAACGCGCTGACGTGCATCCACCCGTCGAGCGCCCACGGACTCGGCGGGAAGGCCTCAGTCGGCATGGGACCCGCCTGCGCCGACGAGCTCGACGACCAGTGGCGCGATCTCGCGCAGGGCGACGACGTGGTCGACGGCGTGATCGCGGCGGATCGTCGCGGAGGGCATGGAGAAGACGACCGAGGACTCCTCGTCGGTGGCCACCACGCACCCGCCGAGGGCGTGGATCGCGGTGGCCCCCGTCGCCCCGTCGTGTCCGCCGCCCGACAGCACGACGGCGATCGCGCGCGCGCCGACGGCGAGGGCCAGCGTGGTGAGCAGGAGGTCGGCGGACGGCCGGCTCGGCGGAGGCGAGCCCGACGGGATGAGGACCGTGCGTCCGCCGTGGTCGACGAGCAGGTGCTCGCCCGGGGGCACGACGAGCGCGCGGCCGGCCTCGAGGCGGTCCCCGCCCGCGGCCGCGGCCACGGGCAGCTCGGTGGTCCGGGCGAGGATCCCCGCGAGGTGGTTGGGCCGGTCGGGCGCCTGGTGCAGGAGCAGCAGGACGGCCGCGGGCAGGTCGGCCGGGAGGCCGCCGAGCACCTCGGTGATGGCCTCCAGCCCGCCGGCCGACGCGACGAGCGCCACCACGGGAGGACCCGCGGTGACGTCGGTGGCTCCCATCGCCCGGGAGCCTACGCGAGCGCGAGGCGGGTGCGCCGCTCCAGCAGCACCGACCAGGCGAAGATCGCCATGCCGGCCAGCGTGAGGACCACCGCGACGACCATCGGCGCGGCCAGGCCGATCCCGAGCACCGCGCCGCCCAGCGCGGCGCCGATCGCGTTGGCCAGGTTGAACGACGCGTGGTTCAGCGCGGCGCCGAGCGTCTGCGCATCGCCCGCCACGTCCATGAGCCGCGTCTGCAGCGCGGTCGGCATGGCCAGGCTCGTGCCGATCAGGAAGATCGAGATGATCGCCAGCACCGGCTGGGTCGAGGTGACGATGAACAGGGCGAAGAAGATGGCCATCGAGGTGAACATCAGGAAGGTCGCGCGGACCGGCCCGCGGTCGACGAGCTTGCCGGCCACGAGGTTGCCGCAGACCATCCCCAGTCCCCAGACGGCCAGCGCGATGGGCACGAGCCCGACGCTCAGCCCCGCGCGGCCCGTGAGGATCGGCGAGATGTAGCTGTAGACCGCGAAGAGCCCGCCGCCGCCGATCGCGCCCGTCCCGAGGGCCAGGAGCACCTGCGGGCGGCGCAGCGCGCCGAGCTCGCGGCGCACCGTGGCGCCCCGGTCGGCCGGCGTGCGCGGCACGAAGCGCAGGATCCCCAGGACGGTGAGGCCCGACAGGACCGCAGCGGCGAAGAAGGCGGTGCGCCAGCCCGCGGCCTGCCCGAGCGCGGTGGCGGCGGGCACCCCGACGACGTTGGCGACCGCCAGGCCGAGCATCACCCGCGCGACGGCGTAGGCGCGCCGGCCCGGGCCGGCGAGGTCGGCGGCCACCAGCGCGGCCACGCCGAAGAACGCGCCGTGGGGGAGGCCCCCGAGGAAGCGGGCCGCGACGAGCGCGCCGTAGCTCGGGGCGAGCGCGCTGAGGACGTTGCCCAGCAGGTAGACGGTCATCAGCGCGATGAGCAGGCCGCGCCGCGGGAAGCGCGCGCCGAGCGCCGCGAGCGTCGGGGCCCCGACCACGACGCCGAGGGCGTAGGCCGAGACGACGTGGCCGCCCGTCGAGACGGAGATGTCGACGCCGCGCGAGAGCTCGGGGAGCAGCCCCATGGCCACGAACTCCGAGGTGCCGATCGTGAAGCCCCCGAGGGCCAGCGCGACGAGCGCCCCGGTCAGCGGTCCGCGGCCCGTGGCGCCGGTCGTCGACGCCCCCGCGGGCGTGGACTGCCGATCGTGGACGAGGACGTCGCTCACGCCACTAGGTCTAGCGTCCGGGCGCGCGTCCGTCATGCTCGACGCCATGTCGATCGCCGACCACGCCGAGGTCGCCCTCGCCCGCCGCCAGTCGCTCGCCGACGTGCTGCGCCGCTCGGCCGCCCGCCACCCCGACCGGATCGCGCTGCTCGGCGACGCGGGGGAGCGCGTCAGCTACGCCGAGCTCGACGAGCAGGTCTCGCGGCTGGCCAACGGGCTGCTGGCGGCCGGGATCGACCCGGGCGACCGCGTCGGGCTGCTCTCGCGCAACTCCGTCGACTACGTGCGCGTGGTGCTCGGCGTCGCCCGCGCGGGCGCCGTGCTCGTGCCGGTGAACTTCATGCTCGGCGCGGCCGAGGTGGGCTACGTCCTCGGGCACGCGCGCGTCAGCGCGCTCTTCGCCCACGCCGAGCTCATCGCCACGGCGCAGGCCGCCGTGGCGACGTCGGGCGTCGCGTTGCGCGGCCGCTGGGCCATCGGCGACGAGGCGGACGGCTGGTCGCACCTCTCCCGGCTGCTCGGCCACGAGCTCGCCACCGACCCCGAGGTGCCCCTGGGCCCCGACGCGCCCGCCCAGGTCCTCTACACCTCGGGCACCGAGTCGCGGCCCAAGGGCGCGCTGCTCCCCCACTCCGCGCTGCTGGCCCAGTACGCGAGCTGCGCCATCGACGGCGAGATGGCGGGCGACGACGTCGAGGTCCACGCGCTGCCGCTCTTCCACTGCGCCCAGCAGCACTGCTTCCTCATGCCGGGCCTCATGCTCGGCGCCCGCAACGTGATCCTGCCGGGCCCCGATCCGGCCACGCTGCTGGCCGCCGTGGAGGAGCACCGCGCGACCAAGCTCTTCTGCCCGCCGACGGTGTGGATCTCGCTGCTGCGCCACCCGGACTTCGCCACGCGCGACCTCTCCAGCCTGCGCAAGGGCTACTACGGCGCGGCGATCATGCCCGTCGAGGTGCTGCACGAGCTGCAGGAGCGGCTGCCCGACGTGCGCCTGTGGAACTTCTACGGCCAGACCGAGCTCGCCCCGCTGGCGGTGATCCTCGGCCCGGAGGACCAGCTGCGCAAGGCGGGCACCGCGGGCCGCGCGGCGCTGCACGTGCAGACGCGCGTGGTGGATCCCGAGGGCCGCGACGTCGCCGTGGGCGAGCCGGGGGAGATCGTCCACCGCTCCC
>CAXUES010000162.1:0-6649 GCA_964250185.1 uncultured Solirubrobacteraceae bacterium
CGGGGGCGGTCGCCGCACCGGGCTGGTCGATGAGCCGGTCGACGTAGTAGCGGTGCCCCGAGTCGGTCGGGACGCGCCCCGCGGACGTGTGCGGGTGGGCGAGCAGGCCCTGCTCCTCGAGGATGGCCAGCTCGTTGCGGACGGTCGAGGGGCTGGCCAGCAGCGCCGGATCGGCCGCGAGGGCCTTGGAGCCGACGGGCGCCCCCGATGCCGTGTGGGCGTCGACGACGAGGCGCAGGATGAGCTCTTGGCGGGGGCTCAGCACTCCCTCACCCTAGGCGCGACGGCGGCGTCAGAGAGCCACGTCCGCCTCGGCGTTGCGGATGATCTTGGTGCCGTCCTGCTCGGCGCTGCAGGAGATCGTCGCGATGCCGTCCTGCACCGACTCGACCTTCGAGCTGACCGTCAGCTCGATCTCCGGCAGCCCCATCCCGCGGAACTGGACGGCCAGGCGCTTGAGCGACGCCGGGCCGTCGGCGGCCTCGGTCTGCGCGCGGGCGACCTGGGCCATCGTCCAGAGGCCGTGGAGGATCCGGCCGGGCAGGCCGACGGCCTTGGCGAACTCCTCGTCGATGTGGATCGGGTTGAAGTCGCCCGAGGCGCCCGCGTAGCGGACGGTCAGGTACTTGTCGGGCGTGACGGCGAGCTCCGGGAGCTCGGCGCCGACCTCGAGGCTGCTCATGACGGGCTCCTGACGATGTTGGTCCACGTGCCGACGCACACGGTGTGGCCGTCCTGGTTCTGCGACACGGACTCCAGGACGTAGAAGCCCCGGCCGGCGCGCTCCTCGATGGAGCGCACGGTCACCTGGGTGGTGATCTCGTCGCCGCCGACCACCAGCGGGCCCCAGCGGAACTCCTGGCCGCCGTGGACCATCATCGAGAAGTCGATGCCGACGTCGGGGTCGAAGAGCACCGGCGCGATGGCCGGCGAGGAGAAGACCACGCAGAACATCGGCGGGGCGACGACGTCGGCGTAGCCCGCCGCGCGCGCCGCCTCCGGGTCGAGGTGCAGGGGGTCCGACTCCCCCACCGCCAGCGCGAACTCGCGGATCTTCTCGCGACCCACGAGGTAGGTGGTCGCGGGGTACTGCTTGCCGACGGCATCGGTGGAGACGGCCATGTGCCGCGGGACCCTACCCGCGATGATCCCGGGCCATGACGCCGCCACTGACCGACGTGCTCGAGCGACTGCGCGCCTGCGCGTGGATCGACCTGACCCACGCCTTCGGACCCGGGATCCCGCACTACCACGCGTTCCCCGACGAGGAGCGCGAGGTGCTCTTCGACTTCGACCAGGCGGGCTTCCTCGCCCACCGCTACTCCCACATCGGCCAGTGGGGCACCCACTGCGACCCGCCCTCCCACTTCGCGCCGGAGGGGCGCACGCAGGACCAGATCGGCGTGGAGGAGATGGTCCTCGAGCTCGTCGTCCTCGACGTGCGCGAGGCGGCGGCCGCCGACCAGGACCTCTGCGTCGGGCGTGCTGTCGTGGAGGCCCACGAGGCCGAGCACGGCCGGATCCCCGAGCGCGCCTTCGTGGCGCTGCTCACGGGCTGGCACGAGCGCTGGCCCGACGGCGAGGCGATGGCCAACCGCGACGCCGACGGGACGCCGCACTACCCCGGCTGGGGCGAGGACGCCCTGCGCCTGCTCGTGGAGGAGCGGGGCATCACCGCGATCGGCCACGACGTGACCGACACGGATCCCGGCCGGATCGTCGCCGCCGGGTCGGCGCCGGCGGAGACGTTCATCCTGCAGGCCGATCGCTGGCAGCTCGAGCTCATGGCCGGACTGGACCGGGTCCCGCCCCGCGGCGCGCTCATCGTCGCCACCTGGCCGAAGCCCGAGGGCGGGTCGGGGTTCCCCGCCCGCGCCTTCGCGATCGTGCCGGCGGCCTAGGCCTTCGGCTCGATCTGGGGCAGCACGGCCTTGACGCCGTCGACCGCCTCGGCCTCGTGGACCATGCGGTCGATCGCGGCCTGGTCGGCGGCGTGGCCGGAGAGGGTGACGACGCCGCTGGAGACCTCGATGGTCACCGGGCCCTGGTCGCCCTCGGCGAGCGCCTTGCGCACGGCGACGGCGAGCATGCCGTCGTCGTAGCCGCCGGCGTCGGGGCCGGCCGTGGGCAGCGCCTCCGTCCGGTCCGTCGTGACGGCGGGCGCCGGGGTCGGAGCGGGCGTCGGCTCCTTCGGTGCGGGCGGCGTGGGGGCCGTCGCGGCCGCGGCGGCCGCGGGCGGCGCGGCGGGCGGCGGGGTGCTCGGCGCGGGGGTCGTCGGACGCTGCGTCGCGGCCGCGGCGGCCGGGGCGCTCGGCGTCACCGTGGGCGTGCCGGCCGACGTGGTCGACGTGTCCGACGCGGCCTTGCGGCGCCGGGCCACGACGCCGCCGACGGCGGCGACGCCGACCGTGAGGCCCACGACCTTCAGCGCCCGCGGGCCCTTGCGGGGCGCCGGCGGGTCGACGAAGGACACGCGCTCGGCGAGCCGGGTCTGGGCCTCGCGGGCGTAGTTGCGCGCGGCCTTGCGGGCGGCGCGCTTCGTGGCGGCCTGCGGGGCGCCCGTCCGGAACGCGACGCGGGTCGCCTTGCGCCCCGTGGACGTGCCGACCGCGAGCTTCGCCGCCTTGACGGCGGCCTTCTGCTTCCTCGATGCCATGGAGGGACGGCTACCCGTCCCCCCGCGACGTGATGCTCCTACTCCCTGGTGAGTCGCTCGGCGGGCACGACGTCGGCGTAGAACTGCCCGAGCGCGGCGAGGAACGCGGCCTGGACGTCGGGGGCGCCGACCGCGCGGCCGTCGTGCTCGAGGGCCGGGGTGGCGCAGGCGTCCTCCACCACGGTCATCTTGAAGCCCAGGTCGGAGCCCGCGCGCGTCGTCGCGTCGACGCACATGCTCGTCATCATCCCGACGACGACGACCTCCTCGACCCCCTCGGCCCGCAGCCGCGCCTCGAGGTCGGTCTCCAGGAACGAGTTGGGGTGGCGCTTCTCCACCACGGCCTCGCCGTCGTTCGGCGTGACCGGCTCCATGTGGTCGATGCCGTCGGTGTCCTCCTCCAGGAACCCGCCGCCGGGAGGCGTCAGGTGCTTGACGTGCACGACGGGATCGCCCGCCGCGCGGAAGGCCTCCAGCACCTCCCCCGCCTTGGCGGCCGCCGCCTCGGGCTCGTGCAGCGGCATCTTCCCGCCGGGGAAGTAGTCGCGTTGGATGTCGACGAGGACGAGGGCGCGGGACATGGTGTCGAGCCTACGCGACGCGCCCGGGCGCTACTTCGAGTCGCCGAGCTCCAGCACCGCGAGGAACGCCTCCTGGGGCACCTCGACGCGGCCGACCTGCTTCATGCGCTTCTTGCCCTCCTTCTGACGCTCCAGGAGCTTGCGCTTGCGGGAGATGTCGCCGCCGTAGCACTTGCTCGTGACGTCCTTGCGGAACGCCTTGACCGTCTCGCGGGCGATGACGTTGGCGCCGATCGCCGCCTGGATGGGCACGTCGTACTGCTGGCGCGGGATCTTCTCGCGCAGCTTCTCCGTCAGCGTGCGGCCGATGGGGTAGGCCTTGTCGCGGTGGACGAGCATGGAGAGCGCGTCCACGGCGTCGCCCGCCAGCAGCACGTCGAGCTTGACCAGGTCCGACGGGCGCATCCCGAGCAGCTCGTAGTCCAGCGAGGCGTAGCCGCGCGTGCGCGACTTGAGCTGGTCGAAGAAGTCCAGGACGATCTCCGCGAGCGGCAGGAGGTACTCCAGCTGGACGCGGTCCGCGCTGAGGTAGGTCATCCCGGCGTGCTCGCCGCGCTTCTCCTGGCAGAGGCCCATGATCTCCCCGACGTACTCCTTCGGGGCGAGGATCGAGGCCTTCACGAAGGGCTCGCGGATCTCCGCGACGCGCTGGGGATCGGGGAAGTCCGACGGGTTCTGGACCTCGAGCTCGGTGCCGTCGGTCAGCGTGACCTCGAAGCGCACGCTCGGCATCGTGGCCATGAGGTCGAGGTCGTACTCGCGCTCGAGGCGCTCGCGCACGATGTCCATGTGCAGCAGGCCGAGGAAGCCGCAGCGGAAGCCGAAGCCGAGCGCGTCGGAGGTCTCGGGCTCCCAGGCCAGCGCCGCGTCGTTGAGCGAGAGCTTCTCCAGCGCGTCGCGGAAGTCCGGGTACTGGTCGGCCTCGATCGGGAAGAGCCCGCAGAAGACCATCGGCTGGACCTCGCGGTAGCCCGGCAGCGCCTCCGTGGCGCCGCCGCGCTTGAGGGTCAAGGTGTCGCCGACGGGCAGCCCGGCGACCTCCTTGAGGCCCGTGATGAGGTAGCCGACCTCCCCCGCGCTCAGCGTCTTGACGGGCACCATCGCGGGGCTGAAGAAGCCGATGTCGTCGATGTCGGCCTCGGTGCCCGCGGCCATCGCCCGGATCGCGTCGCCCTTGGTGAAGGTCCCGTCGATCATCCGGATGTAGGCGATGACGCCGCGGTACTGGTCGAACTCGGAGTCGAAGATGAGCGCGCGCGGCGGCTTGGAGCGGTCGCCGTCGGGCGGCGGGACCTGGGCGACGAGCTGCTCGAGCACGTCGTCGACGCCCATGCCGGTCTTGCCCGAGATGCGCTTGATCGCGTCGGGGTCCTCCCCGAGCAGCTCGGCGACCTCGCCGGCGACCCGCTCGGGCTCCGCGCCGGGCAGGTCGATCTTGTTCAGGCAGGGGATGATCTCCAGGCCCGCGTCGACGGCCAGGTACGTGTTGGCCAGCGTCTGGGCCTCGACGCCCTGGGAGGCGTCCACGACGAGCAGCGCGCCCTCGCAGGCCTGCAGCGACCGGGAGACCTCATAGGTGAAGTCGACGTGCCCCGGGGTGTCGATGAGGTGGAACTGGTAGGTCTCGCCGTCGCGCGCGGTGTAGAAGACGCGCACGGCCTGCGACTTGATCGTGATGCCCCGCTCGCGCTCGAGCTCCATCGAGTCCAGGAGCTGCTCGCGCATCGCGCGCGGGTCCACCGTCTGGGTCATCTCGAGGATGCGGTCGGCCAGCGTCGACTTGCCGTGGTCGATGTGGGCGATGATCGAGAAGTTCCGGATGTGCTGCTGGTCGGCCATGGAGTCCGGAGAGGGTAGGTGCGGTGCGGCCGCGCTCAGCCCGCCGCCGCCGGGCAGGCCTCGAGGATCGTCCGGGCCACGAGCGCGGGGTCGTCGTACATCGGCACGTGGCCGACGCCGCCGAGCACGAGCCAGGAGGCCGACGGGACGAGCGCGCGGGCCCGTGCGCCGTTGACCGCGACGGGGAAGATGCGGTCCTCGGCCGACCAGGCCAGCGTCACGGGGCAGCCCGGGTCCGGGAGCGGCTCGAGGGCCTCGGGCGTGCCGAGCAGGTCCTCGGCGGCGGCGCAGCCCACGAGGTCCCGCACGACGGTCACGACGTCGCGGCGGGTGACGTGGCCGGCGTGGACGGCGACGTCGCGCAGGAGCAGCCGGCGGACGGCCGGCGACGCGGCGACCACCCCGACCGCGCGGTGCCCGCGGCGGGCGTTGCGCAGTCCGGCCCGCAGGCGCTCGCGGCCCTGGACCTGGTCGGGATCGCCGACGACCCAGGCGCCCGCGGGCGACAGGGCGCAGACCGCGCGGGCGCGCCCGCGCCGCGCGAGCTCGAGGGCCAGCCAGCCCCCCATCGAGTTGCCCGCCACGTCCACACGCTCGTGGCCCAGGGCGTCCAGGCGCGCCTCGAGGTCGTCGGCGAGGTCGCGGATGCGCGTCGGGCGGCCCGTCGGGGGCGGCGGCCCGCCCCGGTGGCCGAGCGCCGTGGGCACGAGCAGCGCCCGGTGCGGCGCGAGGAGGCCCACGACGTGGTCCCACGCGGCGGCGCTGGAGGTCACCCCGTGGAGGAGCAGCAGGGGCGTCGGATCGATCATCGGCGCCGCAGCCGGCCCACGACGAGCGCCTGCACCTCGCGGGCCTCCTCGACGCCCAGGGCGAGCAGCATCGGGACGTAGATGGCCCCCGCGACCACGGCCGCGCCGCCCACCGCGACGACCTGGCCGAGGAGCGCGTCGCCCAGCAGCGCGTCCAGGACGCCGTGCACGACGTAGGCGACGCCGGCCATGAGCGCGCTGGCCAGCAGGATCCGCGCGCCCGCGTCCAGGTTGCGGCGACCCTCGAGGCCGCCGCCGAGCAGCGGCCGCAGCCGCAGCGTGAGGCCGATCGACATGCAGACCGAGGCCAGGACGGTCCCGATCACGGGTCCGGCGATACCGAACGGCTTGTAGAGCGCCAGGGCCACGACCGCGTTGACCGTGAGGTTGATGACCGACTGCGTCGTCGGGATCGACGGCTTCTGCAGGCTGAAGCACGTGCGCGTGAGCAGGAGGTTGATCCCGCTGAAGGGCAGCGCGACCGAGAAGCAGATGAGCGCGGTGGAGACGAGCTCGGTCGAGCGGGCGTCGAACTCGCCGCGCTGGTAGAGCAGGCGGACGATCGGCTCGGCCAGGACGATGCAGAAGGCGCCGGCGGGGACGAGCAGCAGCCAGATCTGGCGGATGCCCGTGGCCATGGTCGCCCGCAGGCCGTCGAGGTCGCGGCGGGCGGCCAGGCGGCTGAGGGCCGGGAAGAGCACGGTGGCCACCGCGACGCTGAACATGCCCTGGGGCAGCATGTAGATGCGGAAGGCGGCGTCGAT
>CAXUES010000163.1:0-2191 GCA_964250185.1 uncultured Solirubrobacteraceae bacterium
CGCTGCGGCGAGCCCTGGACGAGCGCCCGTACCTTCTGCAGGTTCGGGTTGAACCGGCGCTTGGTCGCGACCATCGAGTGGCTGCGGCTCTGACCGAAGGCGGGACCCTTCCCGCAGCTGTGGCATACCTTGGACATCGGCGGGCACTGTAGCGCGGGCCGGGCCGGTCGCCCTCTACCCTGCGGCGTTCGCATGGCTGCCCCGAAGGCCACCGCTCACCTCCCCGAGCGCTACAAGATGGTCCGCCACCTGGCCGACGGGGGCATGGCCTCCGTCTTCGAGGCCCGGGACACGCTGCTGGACCGGCCCGTCGCGGTCAAGCTCCTCTCCGACGCGCTCTCGGCCGACGACGCCGCGCGCAGGCGCTTCACCCGCGAGGCGCGGGCCGCCGCGCGGCTGTCGAGCAACCCGCACGTCGTGACCGTCTTCGACGCGGGCGAGCACGACGGCGCCGCCTTCCTGGTCATGGCCTTCTACCCCGGCGGCTCGGTCGGCGCCCGGCTGCGCCGCCGCGAGGTCGCCCCGGACACCGCGCTGCGCTGGATCGCCGAGGCGGCCGGTGCGCTGGACCACGCCCACGGCCACGGCGTCGTGCACCGCGACGTCAAGCCGGACAACCTGCTCCTCGACGCGGCCGAGCGGGTCGCCGTGGGCGACTTCGGGATCGCCACGGCCGCCTGGGAGTCCTCGCTGACCCAGACCGGCCTCGTCCTGGGGACCATGGCCTACCTCTCGCCGGAGCAGCGCGCGGGCTCCCCGGCCACGCCCGCCTCGGACCGCTACGCGCTCGCCGTGGTCGCCCAGGAGCTCCTCACGGGCGTGCGCCGCGGTGCGACCGAGCCCGGGCGCCCGCTCGGGCCGCGCCTGACCGCGGCGCTGGCCGCGGGCGCCGCCGACGACCCGGCCGCGCGCCCGCCGTCGGCCGCCGCGCTGGCCTACGAGCTCGAGGAGGCCTTCGACGCCGAGGGCATCGGAGCCGCGACCGCGGCGACCCGGCCGGTCGCCACCCCTCGGCCCCGGCCGCGCGCGGCGGCGCCCCCGCCCGCGCCCACCCCGGTGCCCGTGCCCGTGCCCGTGCCCCGGGAGGAGGCCACCGTCGCCCGCGCCCCGCGCGGCCCGGCCGGCCCGCCCCCCGGTGACCACGGCCGGGTGCCCGAGGCGCCCGAGCCCCGGCGCCGCCGCACGGGCGCCGTCGTCGCGGGCGTGCTCGCGCTCGCCGTGCTCGGTGGTGCGGGCGCCGTCCTCGCCGCGGGCGGCGACGACTCCGACGGCCGCCGCGCCGACGCCGCCACCACCTCGACGACCCGCACCGCGCGCACGACCCGCACGACGACCCAGGCGGCTCCCGCGACGACCACGACGCAGGCGCCAGCGGTCGCGCCCGCCCCGGCGACCGAGGCCGAGGCGCCCGCCGAGCCCACGACCACCGCGACGACCCCGGCGACCTCCGAGGCGCCCGCGTCCTCGGCCGGGCTCTCGCGCCGCGCGCTCGCCGATCTCAACGACCGCGGCTTCTCGCTCATCAACCAGGGCGACCCCGCCTCGGCCGTCGCCCCGCTGCAGACCGCCGTCGAGGGCCTCTGCACCGACGAGTCGGACATCACCTGCGCGTTCGCGCTCTTCAACCTCGGGCAGGCGCTGCGCCAGTCGGGCCGCCCGGCCGAGGCGATCCCCTTCCTCGAGCGGCGCCTGGCCGTCTCGGACTACAAGGTCGCCACGGTGCGCGCCGAGCTCGCCCGGGCGCGCGCCGCGGCGGGCTGACGCGCTAGCTGCGGTGCGGGCCGGCCGGCGTGCGGGCCGGCTCGGCGGGGGCCGGCGCGTGGGCCGGACGACGCGTCGGCGGGACGCGGCGGTCGTGCAGGCGCTCGCCGTCGCGGATCCGCACGGACGCGGGCGCGGACTCGGGCAGCAGCGGGAAGCCGCTGCCGGACGGGCGCGGCGCCGGGTCGGGCGGCTCGGGCCCGCGGTCGTCGCGGGGCCACCAGTCGCGCCAGGAGGACTGCTGGTCGTCACCCTTCATGAGGGTCCAGATGAGCACGGCGCCACCCATCACGTGCACCACGAAGGTGAGCACGATGGCGGCGATCTCCATGCCGGGGGACACCTGCATGAGCGGGACCCTACCCCGCGGGCGGACCCGCGCGAAGCAGGAACGCGCCGACTTGGCGTCGTGCGGCGCTAGGCGCCGAGC
>CAXUES010000163.1:2201-2867 GCA_964250185.1 uncultured Solirubrobacteraceae bacterium
TCCGCGGCGTGGCGGCCCGAGTCGCGCTTGTCGCCGCCCGCGCGGGCGACGGCCTGCCCCATCGTCTCGACCGTCAGCACGCCGAACGCGCAGGGCACGCCCGTGGCCAGGCCGACGTCGAGGATGCCGCGGGCGGCCTCCCCGCAGACGTAGTCGTAGTGGGAGGTCTCGCCGCGGATGACCGCGCCGACGCAGGCCACGCCGGCGTAGCGGCCCGAGCGCGCGGCGTACTGGGCCAGCAGCGGCAGCTCGAAGGCGCCGGGCACCTCGAGGACGTCGACCTCCGCGCCGGCCTCGGTGAACACCGCGCTGGCCGAGGCGATGAGCGCGTCGGCCAGGTCGCGGTAGAAGGTCGCGCAGGCGACGGCGTAGCGCTCGCTCACAGCTCCTCCCCCTTCTCCTTGCGGAGCATCTCGCGGTCCACGTCGAGGCCCTGGTGGTGCAGCACGTGGCCCATCCGCTCCGCCTTGGTGCGCAGGTACTGCGCGTTGTGCGGGTTGGGGAGCTCCTCGATCGGGACCTGGTCGGTCACCCGCAGCCCGTAGCCCTCCAGCCCGCGCAGCTTCTTCGGGTTGTTGGTGAGCAGGCGCATCGAGCTGACGCCGAGGTCGGCGAGGATCTGCGCGCCGATGCCGTAGTCGCGCAGGTCGGCGGGCAGGCCGAGCT
>CAXUES010000163.1:2877-6644 GCA_964250185.1 uncultured Solirubrobacteraceae bacterium
TGAGGTTGGCGTCGACGGTGTCGTAGCCCTCCTCCTGCAGCTTGTACGCGCGCAGCTTGTTGAGCAGTCCGATGCCGCGCCCCTCCTGGGCGAGGTAGAGCAGGACGCCCCGGCCCTCGGACTCGATCATGGCCAGCGCCGACTCCAGCTGCTGGCCGCAGTCGCAGCGCAGCGAGTGGAAGACGTCGCCGGTCAGGCACTCGGAGTGCACGCGGACGAGCACGTCCTCCCCGTCGCCGATGTCGCCCTTGACCATCGCGACGTGGTGCTCGTCGTCGAGCAGCGAGCGGTAGCCGTAGGCGACGAACTCGCCCGCCGAGGTCGGCATCGCCGTGGAGACCACGCGCTCGATGAGCTTCTCGTGGCGCCGGCGGTAGGCGATCAGGTCGGCGATCGTCAGGAGCTTGAGGCCGTGCTTGAAGCAGTAGGCCTGCAGGTCGCCGAGGCGGGCCATGGACCCGTCCTCGTTCATGATCTCGCAGATGACCCCGGCGGGCTCCATGCCGGCCAGGCGGGCGAGGTCGACCGCGGCCTCGGTGTGGCCCGTGCGCTCCAGGACGCCACCGGGCTTGGCCTTCAGCGGGTTGACGTGCCCGCCCTTGACGATGTCGGCGCTGCCCTTGGTGGGATCGGAGGCCACGCGGATCGTCGTCGCGCGGTCGGCGGCGGAGATCCCCGTCGTCACGCCCTCGCGGGCCTCGATGGTCACCGTGAAGGGCGTCTCGTACTGCGTGTCGTTCTTGGCCGTCATGAGCTCGAGGCCGAGCTCGTCGCACCGCTCCGGCGTCAGCGACAGGCAGATGTAGCCCCGCGCGTGCGTGGCCATGAAGTTGATGGCGTCGGGCGTGATGGCCTCGGCGGCGATGACCAGGTCGCCCTCGTTCTCGCGGTCCTCGTCGTCGACCACGACGACGAACTTGCCCGCGGCGATGTCCTCCAGGGCCTCCTCGACGGAGGCGAAGATGCGCTCCTGCTCGGCGATCAGCCGCTCGCTGCTCATGACGATGCTCCCTCCAGCCGCCCGGCGAGCAGCTTCTCGGCGTACTTGGCCATGACGTCGACCTCGAGGTTGACCCGCGTGCCGACGGGTGCGCTGCCCAGCGTCGTGCGCTCCTGCGTCTCGGGGATGAGCGAGACGGCGAAGCCCTCGCCGTCGACCTCGGCCACGGTGAGCGACGTGCCGTCCACCGCGATCGAGCCCTTCTCCACGACATAGCGCAGCAGGCCGGCCGCGCCGCCGTCCACCGCCACGGTGACCCACCGGGCGAAGCCGTCGTCGCGCACCGCGGCGACCGTGCCGAGCCCGTCGACGTGGCCCTGCATGATGTGGCCGCCCAGGCGCGCGTCGGCGCGCAGGGCGAGCTCGAGGTTGACCGGGGAGCCCTCGTCGGCGTCGCCGAGCGAGGAGCGCCGCAGCGTCTCCTGCATGACGTCGGCGCGGAAGCTCGACGGGCCGGGCTCCATGGCCGTCAGGCAGACGCCGTTGACGGCGATCGAGTCGCCCTGGGCGAGCTGCGCCGCCAGGGGCGTGGTCACGGTCAGGCTGACGCCGCCGTCGGTGCGCTCGATGCGCTCGACGGTGCCGAGGTCCTCCACGAGGCCGGTGAACATGTCACCACTCCTTCAGGCGCGCCGTGACGAGGACGTCACCGGCGATGGACTCCGAGCGCAGGTCGAGGGCCCGCAGGGCATCGGAGATGGACTCGACGCCCTCGCCCTCCAGGGGATCGCGCGCGGCGTGCCCCCCCAGGACGATGGGCGCGAGGAAGAGGCGCATCTCGTCGATCTCGCCCGCGTCGAAGAACGCGCCCGCCAGGTGCGGGCCGCCCTCCAGCAGGATCGATCCGACACCCTGGGCGCCGAGCTGGTCCAGGGCGGAGCGCACGCGGGCGGGCTCGTGCTCGCCCGTGGCGACGATCACCTCGACGCCGGCGTTCTCCAGCGCGTCGGTGTGGGAGCGCGGCGCGGCGCGCTGCACGACGACGATGAGCGGGATCTCGGCCGCGTCGGAGACGAGGTGGCTCGTCAGCGGCAGGCGGCCCGTCGCGTCGAAGACCACGCGCCGCGGCTGGCGGTCCACGCCGTCGATGCGCGCGGTGAGGCGCGGGTCGTCGGCCAGCGCCGTGCCGATGCCGACCACGACGGCGTCCACCGAGGCGCGCCAGTGGTGGGCGCGCTCGCGCGAGGCCTCCGAGGAGATCCACTTGGAGTCCCCGGTGCCCGTGGCGACCTTGCCGTCCAGGGTCATCGCCGACTTGAAGAGCACCCACGGCCGCCCGGTGCGCGCGTGCTTGCGGAAGGCCTGGTTGAGCAGGCGGGCGCCTGCGGCGAGCTCGCCGTCGGCCACGGACACGTCGACGCCCTCGTCCCGGAGGATCCCCAGGCCGCGGCCCGAGGCCTTCTCCGACGGGTCGTCGGAGGCGACCACCACGCGCGAGATGCCCGCGGCGAGGATGGCGTCGGTGCAGGGCGGCGTCTGGCCGTGGTGGCAGCAGGGCTCGAGCGACACGTAGATCGTGGCGCCCGTCAGGTCGCGGTCGCCGCAGTCGGCGATGGCCGCCACCTCGGCGTGGGGCCCGCCGTAGCGGGCGTGCCAGCCCTCCCCCAGCACGTCGCCGTCGGGCCCGACGACCACCGCGCCGACGACCGGGTTGGGGTGCACGTGGCCCGTGCCACGGGCGGCGAGCTCGAGGGTCCTCGCGAGGAAGGCCTGGTCTGCCTGGGTGCGCAGCATCGGAGGCAGCCGAGTCTACGAGCCGCAGACGCCGCCGGAGAGCCGGTGGACCTCCATGAGGGGCCCCGGGCGCTCGTAGGCCAGCGGGCGGAAGTTGAACGACGAGTCGAAGTTGAACGGGACGGGTCCCGCCCCCTCCTCGTACGGCGACGAGACGTGCACCAGGCGCCCGCGGCGGGCGAGCGCCGCGTAGTAGGCGACGGCCCGGGGCACGACCTCGGGCTGGGCCTCGGCGCGGCCCCGCTGGGTGGAGCCCGTGATGACCCAGCAGTAGCCCCCGGCGATGTAGTCGTCGATGAGGCCGGGGTACAGCGTGCGCTCGTAGTCCTCGATGTTCACCACGCGGCCCTCGCCGCCCGGGACGAGCGAGCCGTCGTTGGCCAGGTTGGAGCGCGAGGTCGGGAACTTCACCCAGCGGTTGCCGCCCGTGGTCAGCGGCGAGGGCGCGCCGACGTCCTGCGCCCAGCCGTCGGGCACGACGGGCTCCACGACGATCTTCGTGACGCTGCGCCCGCCGCCCGGCGCGCGCTGGGTCGCCGGCAGGTTGTCCACGAGCCACGCCCGCGTCTGGTTGCGCGTGTCGTCGCGCGAGAGGACCTGGTCGATGTGGAGCGTCAGGACGATCCCCTGGGCGAGCAGCGCGACCCCCGCGAGGGCGAGCGCGCTCGGCGCCAGGCGCGGTCGCCGGCGCGCGACCCAGGCGGCGCCCTGGATCCCGGCGACCGCGGCCAGCAGGCAGATCACGGGCAGCACCGGCATGAGCCAGCGGCCGAAGAAGCGCGACTGCAGCCCCATGAACAGCAGGAAGGCGACGGTCAGCGGCACGAGGACGACGAACGCGCGGCGGTCGGTGCGCCACAGCGCCGCGGCGCCGAGCAGCGCGCCGACGGCGGGCACCCACCCCACGCCCCAGGTCAGCGCCCAGAGGTAGTAGAGGACGCCGTTGGTCTCGGTGAAGCCGAGCTTGCCCGTCGACTCCGAGGAGACCGACGTCTGGTGGCTGACGCCGTCGGAGAACTCGCTCCAGGCGAGC
>CAXUES010000164.1:0-4724 GCA_964250185.1 uncultured Solirubrobacteraceae bacterium
GGCCCTCTCAGAGGGCTCGATGTGCAGCTCACGCTCCTCCATGCGCCGATCCTCGACGCCACCCGCGTCACGGATCTACACCGCTTCGCTACGACATCGGCGCCGCGGTGATCGCGCAGCTGCTCGTGCAGTCCGCGAGGACCTTGCCCGCGGCGTCGAGCACCTGGCCCTGGGCGAACGCGACGCGGCGGCCGGGCTTGGTCACCCAGCCGCGCACCGTGAGGTCGCCGCTGTCGCCGTGCACCGGCCGCAGGAAGTTCACCTTCATCTCGATCGACGCGTAGCCGGCGCCCGCGGGGAGGGTCGTGTGGACCGCGCAACCCGCCGCCGTGTCGAGCAGCGTGCTGACCATCCCGCCGTGGATCAGGCCGATCGGGTTGTAGGCGGACTCGTCGGGTGAGGCGACGAACTCGACGGACCCCACCTCGACCGCGACGGGGCGCAGGCCGAAGTGCGCCGCGATGGGCGCCGGGGGCAGCTCCCCGTCGAGGATCGCCCGCAGGTAGTCCAGCCCGCTGAGCTGCGCGCCCGCGGCCGCCACGGCGAGCGGGTCGTGCCAGGAGATCGTCTTGCTGCGCGGGGCGCCGAAGCGCTCGTCGAACCCGGTGGAGGCCATCGCTCCGGAGGCTAGACTCGCGCACATGCCTCTCGTCCCCATGGTCATCGAGCAGACCTCCCGCGGGGAGCGCTCGTTCGACATCTACTCGCGCCTGCTCAACGAGCGGATCGTCTTCCTCGGCACCCCCGTGGACGACCAGATCGCGAACCTCATCGTGGCCCAGTTCCTGCACCTGCAGGCCGAGGCGCCCGACAAGGACATCTCCTTCTACATCAACTCGCCCGGCGGCTCGGTCTACGCCGGCATGGCGATCTACGACACGATGCAGTACATCACCTGCGACGTGCAGACGATCTGCTTCGGCATCGCCATGTCGATGGGCTCGCTGCTCCTCGCGGGCGGCGCCCCGGGCAAGCGCCTCGCGCTGCCGAACTCGCGCATCCTGATCCACCAGCCCTCGGGCGGGTTCCAGGGCCAGCAGGCCGACATCGCCATCCACGCCCAGGAGATCCTCTCCCTGCGCGAGCGCCTGGACGCGATCTACGCCAAGCACACCGGCCAGCCGGTGGAGCAGCTGACCAAGGACATGGACCGCGACCGCTTCTTCACCCCCGAGGAGGCCAAGGACTACGGCCTCATCGACGGGATCATCGACCGCGCCCCCGGCGTGAGCGAGACCGCCGGGCGCTCCTAGCCCCGCCGCAGCACCTCGGCGCGCTCGGCGAACCAGTCGAGCGCCGCCGGGTCCACCAGCGCGTCGCGACTCGCGACCTGCGCCGGGTCGGCGCCCTCCAGGAGCCGCTTGACCGGCACCTCGAGCACCTTCCCCGACAGCGTCCGCGGCAGCGCGGGCACGGCGACCACGTCGTCGGGGACGTGCCGCGGGGAGCACTGCTCGCGGATGCGCCGCGCGAGGCCGGAGCGCAGCGCGTCGTCCAGCGCCGCGCCCTCCGCGAGCACCACGAAGAGCAGCAGCCGCGAGGCGCCCTCCTCCCCCGCGATGTCCACGGCCAGCGCCTCGGCGACCGCATCCTCCCCGAGCACCGCGGCGTAGATCTCCGCGGTGCCCATGCGGATGCCGCCGCGATTTATGGTCGCGTCGGAGCGGCCGTGCAGCACGGCGGTCCGGCGGTCGGTGATCGTGATCCAGTCGCCGTGGCGCCAGACGCCCGGGTAGACGTCGAAGTACGCGTCGCGGTAGCGCGAGCCGTCGGGGTCGCCCACCAGCGCCACCGGCATCGAGGGCATCGGCGCGCGCAGCACGAGCTCGCCCACCTCGCCGACGAGCGGCTCCCCCTCGGGCGAGAAGGCGTCCACGAACGCGCCGAGGTGGCGGCACTGCAGCTCGCCGCGATGCACCGGGAGCAGCGGGTTGCCGCCGACGAACGCGGTGCACACGTCGCTGCCGCCGCTCGTGCTGAAGAGCCAGAGCTCCCCGAGCTCCCGCGCCACCCAGTCGAAGTCGTCGCCGGCCAGCGGCGAGCCCGTCGACCCGACCGCCCGCAGCGCGGCGAGGTCGCGCCCCTCGGCGGGGTGCACGTCGCCCTTGCGCGACGCGGCGAGGAAGCTCGCGCTCGTCCCCAGGCACGTGAGGCGCTCGTCGGCGGCGATCTGCCACAGCCGGTCCAGGCCCGGGAAGCCCGGGTTGCCGTCGTAGAGCACGATCGCCGCGCCGTGGAGCAGGCAGCCCACGAGGAAGTTCCACATCATCCAGCCCGTCGTGGTGAACCACAGGACGCGGTCGCCGGGGCGCACGTCCACGTGGAGCGCCTGCTCCTTGAGCTGCTCGAGCAGGATCCCGCCGTGGCCCTGCACGAGGCCCTTGGGCAGGCCGGTCGTGCCCGAGGACCACAGCACCCACAGCGGGTGGTCGAACGCGACCCGCGCGAAGGTCAGCGGCTCCTCGCTCGCGCACAGCGCCTCCCAGCCGACTGCGCCCCGCACGACGTGCTCCACCGTGTCGAGCGCCGCCTCGATCGCGTCGACCGCCTCCCCGCGGTCGAACCGCTTGCCGCCGTAGGCGTAGCCCTCCACCGCGAGCAGGACCTTCGGCTCCAGCTGCGAGAAGCGGTCCACGACGCTGCCCACGCCGAAGTCCGGCGAGCAGCTCGACCACGTCGCGCCGAGCGCCGCGCAGGCCAGCAGGCCGGCGAGCGCCTGGATGCCGTTGGGCAGGTAGGCGACGACGCGGTCGCCCTCCCCCACGCCGAGCCTGCGCAGGCCGGTCGCCGCCCGCGCGACGAGGGAGCGTAGCTCGCCGCGGGTGAGCGCCGCGCGCGTGCCGTCCTCGGCCACCGCCACCACGGCGTCCGCGTCGTCGGACGCGCCCGCGCCGTCCAGCACGTGCTCGGCCCAGTTGAGGCGCACGTCGGGGAACCACACCGCGCCGGGCATCGCCGCGTCGACCAGGACCCGCGTGGGGTCGCCGTCGGCCCGCACCCCGAAGTGCGCCCACACCGCGCCCCAGAAGGCCTCGAGGTCGGAGACCGACCAGGCCCAGAGCTCCTCGTAGTCGGCGGAGGAGCGGCCCCGCTCCTGCTCCAGCCAGGCCTGGAAGCCCGTCAGACGGGCGTCTTCGCGGGCCTGCGACGAGGGCGTGAAGACGACGGGCGGGACGGCGGACGGGACACCTGGCATCACGGCGATCCTCCCAGACGGCGGCGATCCGGATCCGTCGATAGCTTGGCTGACGTGAGCTCAGACGTCGCGACCGCGCCGCTCGTGCAGCGGGCGATCGACCTCGCCCGCCGCCTGACCGGCATGGACCTCGCCTACGTGGCGGAGCTCGCCCACGGCAAGCAGGTCATCCGGGCCACCCGCGGCGACACCGATGCCGTCCACGTGCACGTCGGCGACGTGCTCGACCTCGAGCTCACCTACTGCCAGCGCGTCGTGGACGGCCGCCTGCCCGCGCTCGTGCCCGACACGGCCGCCGACCCGATCACGAGCCGCCTGGCCGTCACCGCGGCGGCGGGCATGGGCGCCTACGCCGGCGTCCCGCTGCGCCTGCCCGACGGCACCCTCTACGGGACGCTGTGCTGCCTGGCCGCCACGCCGCGTCCCGACCTCTGCGACGACGACCTCGAGGTGCTCGAGGTCCTCGGCGGCCTCATCGGGCAGGCCCTCGTCGCGGGCGACCTCCCCGAGGCGCTGGAGGCGGAGCGCCGCGACATCGCGGCCGCGCTGGCCCACGACCTGCGCACCCCGGTCATGGCCATCCGCTTCCTGGCCGAGGACCTCGCGTCCGGCGCGGTCCACGCCCACGAGGCCGCGGAGAAGATCGCCGCCGAGGCGACGATGACGCTCGCGCTCGTCGACGGGCTGCTCGACGCGGGCTCGCGCGGGAACGGGCGCCTGCCCTTCGCACCGCGCGAGGAGGACCTCGTCCAGCTCGGCCTGGGCGCCGCCCAGACGGCCAACGCCTCGGTGCACGCCGACGATCCGCGCGTGGTGGCCGACCTCCCGCTCGAGCCGCTGTGGGCCAGGGTCGACCACGACCAGGTCGCCCGGGCCCTGCAGAACCTGCTCGACAACGCGCTGAAGTACTCCCCGCCCGACCGCCCTGTGCGGCTCGCGCTGCGCCAGGACGGACCCACGGCGGTCTACTCGGTCACCGACGAGGGCATCGGCATCGAGCCCGCCGACCTGGGCAAGATCACCCGGCGCTTCTACCGCGCGCAGGGCGCCGTGGCGTCGGGGATCGGGGGCCTGGGCTTCGGCCTGGCCACCGTGCAGGCGGTCGCCGACGCCCACGAGGGCACGCTGGACGTCAGCTCGACGCCGGGGATCGGCTCGACGTTCGCGCTGCGCCTGCCGCTGCGCGTCGACGACCCGCGCGGCTAGCGCCCGCGCGGCAGCGCCGCGGTGAGCACCGCCGCGACGCCGAGCACCAGCACGATCGCGCCCACGTCGGCCCACAGGTCCGGCACCGCCGCGCGCAGGACCAGGCCGATCGCCACGAGCGCGAGCACGCCGAGGGGCACGGCGCGGGTCTTGCCGACCACGACCTGCAGCGCGGTGAGCAGGACGCTCACGCCGGCTCCCCCGCCAGGCGCCGGGCGTGCCAGGCGGAGATCCCGCCGAGCAGGACGGCCACGTAGAGCACGGCGAGCTCGTCCCCCGGCCAGTCGACGTGCAGGCCCTCCCCGAGGAAGAACGCGCCGAA
>CAXUES010000164.1:4734-6583 GCA_964250185.1 uncultured Solirubrobacteraceae bacterium
AGCAGGACGCCGACCACCCACTTCATCTCCGTCTCGGGCAGCGCGGCGAGCGGGCCGCGGAGGAGCAGGCCGAAGATCGCGACCAGGACGAGCGCCGCGCCCGCGCCGACGAGCGCCGCCGTCGCGCCGGAGGGCCGCGAGGCGAGCACGCTGACGATGAGCACGACCTCCACGCCCTCGAGCAGCACGCCCTTGAAGGCGACGGCCCGCGCCGCCCAGTCGGCCCGCCCGGCCTGCGGCAGCGGCGCCTCGGTGGCCTCGTGGACGGCCTCGAGGTACTCCGCGCGCGCCGAGGAGCGCGCCTTGCGCCCGGCCAGGCGCAGCGTCGCCTTGCGCAGCCACTCCAGGCCGAACAGGAGCAGCAGCCCGCCGATCACGCCGCGCAGCACGTCGGTGGGCAGCGCGGCGAGCAGCACCGGGCCGACCGCCACCGCCAGCACCGCGCAGGCCGCGACGCCCGCCAGGGCGCCCAGCCCGGCGTCGCGCCAGTTCCGGCTCGTCCCGACGGCCAGGACGATGGCCAGCGCCTCGAGGAGCTCCAGGGCGACGGCGAGGGCCGCGCCGACCGCGGTGAGGACGAAGGCCATGGAGGGACCGGAGCCTAGGCTGGGGACATGAGCGAGGGGATCGAGGAGGAGGCACGCCGTCGGCGGACGTTCGCGATCATCTCCCACCCGGACGCGGGCAAGACGACCCTCACCGAGAAGCTCCTGCTCTACGGCGGGGCCCTGCGCTCGGCAGGCCAGGTCAGCGCGCGTGGCGGGCGCAAGGCCGCCGTCTCGGACTGGATGGAGATGGAGCAGACCCGCGGCATCTCGGTGACCAGCACCGTGCTGCGCTTCGAGCACGACGGCACCGTCTTCAACCTCCTGGACACCCCGGGGCACCGCGACTTCTCCGAGGACACCATGCGGGTGCTCGCCGCGGCGGACTGCGCGGTCATCCTGCTCGACGCCGCGCGCGGCGTGCAGGAGCAGACGCGCATGCTCTTCGACGTGGCCCGCGCGCGCGGGATCCCGCTGCTGGTCTTCGTCAACAAGTACGACCGCCCCGGCCTCGAGCCGCTGGAGATGCTCGACCACATCGAGTCCGAGCTCGGCCTCGTGCCCGCGCCGCTCGTGTGGCCCGCGGGCGAGCCCGGCCGCTTCGTCGGCCTGCTCGACCGGCGCGAGCGCACCGCCGTCGCGCTGGAGCGCACCCCGCACGGCGCGCAGGAGGCCATCGAGACCCCCGTGGACCTCGCGGACCCGCCCACCGAGCTGACCGACGCCTTCGGCGTGGCCGCCGACGAGCTCGAGCTCATCGAGGGCGCCGGCGAGGCGCTGGACCTCGAGGCCTTCGCCGCGGGCCGCTCCACCCCGGTCCTCTTCGGCTCGGCGATGTGGAACTTCGGCGTGCGCCAGCTGCTGGCCGTGCTCGACGAGCTCGCGCCGTCGCCGCAGGCCCGCCTGCTCGTCGACGGCACCACGCGGCCGATCACCGACCCGTTCAGCGGGCAGGTCTTCAAGCTGCAGGCCAACATGGACCAGCGCCACCGCGACCGCCTCGCGTTCGTGCGGATCTGCTCCGGGCGCTTCGAGAAGGGCATGAAGGCCTACAACGCGCGAACGGGCAAGCCCATCGCGCTCAACCACGCCCACGACGTCTTCGGCCAGCGCCGCGACCTCGTCGAGGAGGCGTTCCCGGGCGACGTCATCGGCATCTCGGGTGCGTCGGACCTCCGGGTGGGCGACACGATCTCCGTCCTGGAGGGCGTCACCGCGTTCGTCGGGATCCCGACGCTCGCGCCGGAGCGGCTCATGTCCGCCCGCGCGACCGACGCCACCAAGCGCAAGCAGTTCCGCAAGGG
>CAXUES010000165.1:0-1432 GCA_964250185.1 uncultured Solirubrobacteraceae bacterium
GAGGAGGTCCTCCTCGATGCCGCGCACGAGGATCGAGTAGGGCGGCTGCTCGGAGACGTAGTGCCCGTACCCGCGCTGCTTGGCGATCCAGTTGGCCTGCACCACCTCGTGGGCCGGGAACGTCGAGGAGCCGAACGCGCGGATCTTGCCCTGCGCGCGGAGGTCGGTGAGCGCGCTCAGCGTCTCCTCGTGCTCGGTGTCCGAGTCCAGGCGGTGCACCTGGTAGAGGTCGATCCAGTCGGTCTGCAGGCGCCGCAGGCTGCTCTCGACCTCCTGCACGATCCAGCGCCGCGAGTTGCCCTTCTTGTTCGGGTCGCCGCCGGGCTGGCCCATCGGGACGTCCATGGGCCCGTGGAACTTGGTGGCGAGGATGACGTCGTCGCGACGGCCGCCGGCGAGCGCCTTGCCCACGATCTCCTCCGACTCGCCCTGCGAGTAGACGTCGGCGGTGTCGATGAAGTTGATGCCGCCGTCGAGCGCGGCGTGGATGATGCGGATCGACTCGTCGTGGTCGGGCTCGCCCCAGGCGCCGAACATCATGGCGCCGAGGCAGAGGGGGGAGACCTGCATGCCGGTCCGGCCGAGGGAACGTGTGTCCATCCCCCCGGTCTAGCGGTCTGAGAGCTACGGCTTGTAGATCTTCGACGCCTTCAGCTTGCGCTCGAGGTTCGTCAGGCTCGGGCGGGCCGAGCCGTCGCGGCGCACGAGGCCCGCGTCGAAGCGCTCGGCCGGGTCGCAGTCCGAGCCCGACCACTGGTAGACGTAGAGGCGGTCGATGTCCCCGCGGTACCGGTTGGTCAGGTCGAACATCCGGTTGACCGCCGTGCCCGCGCGCTTCTCGGCGGCCTTGACCGACGAGCGGCTCGAGGCCGTGCACTTGTAGGAGCTGCCCAGGCGCACGACGCCGCCCGTCTCGGTCTCCCAGAACCGCGCGCGGCTGTTGTGGCGCTTGACCTCGGTGATGATGTTCTGCGTCCCGCGCGTCGAGCCGCGGTTGACGTCGGAGTAGTTGTGGATGCCGACGATGCTCGCCCGCTTGCGGTAGGTCGGGCTCAGGCGGGCGTAGAAGCGCTTGGCGTAGGAGCGGGCGTTGCCGTAGAGCGCGGGGGTGTAGCCGTCGAGGAGGTCGAGGGCGACGATCCGGCACTTCCCCGTGACGGTCGCGCCGCAGCGCTTGGCGTCGTCGAGCATCCCCCACATGTCCTTGAAGAAGTCGGCGGCGCGCGTGGGGGAGCGGTAGGTCGGCTGGGTGCGGTCGTTGGCCTCGTTCCACACGCCCCACTCGCGGACGCCCTGCGGGTAGTAGCGGGCGATGAGCTTGCCGACCTCGCGCTTGTACTGCGCGCGGCTCGGGAGCTTCGCGCCCGTGGAGAAGTCCGCCGTGGAGATGTGCATGAGCACGTCCACGTCGGCGGCCTTGGCCGCGTTGACG
>CAXUES010000165.1:1442-6574 GCA_964250185.1 uncultured Solirubrobacteraceae bacterium
ATCGTGACCCGCTGCGTACTGCTTGCGCGCAGCCACATTTCGATGCGCTCCTCGGCGGCGTTCCAGCGGATGAAGTAGCGCGTGCGTTGCAGGTGCAGCCGCTGCCAGGCGGGCGAGGCGAACATCGACGGCGACTGGTTGGCGATCGCCACCCGGACGGTCGTGGAGGTCGCCTGCGCGGAGGCGCTGGTGGCCAGCAGCGCCACGAGGGCGACGAGCAGGGTGAGCAGGGGGAGGCGGCGGGGCACGGGAGGTCCACGGCGGGGCGCCGGGAGAAGTTGCGCTGCTCCTACGGTGCAGGCCGCCGTGCTGATCCTCCTCGCCCCGTCCGAGCGCAAGGACGCCCCGCGCCGCGGGCGGCCCGTCGACCTCGAGGCGCTCGCCTTCCCCGCGCTGACGGCGCGGCGCGACGCCCTGCTGCGCGCCCTGGAGGCCCTGGCGGCCGGGCCGCGCGACGAGGCGCTGTCGGCGCTGGGCCTCAGCGAGGGCCTGGCCGGCGAGGTCGATCGCGACGGCCTCCTGCGCACCGCGCCCGCGCGCCGGGCGGCCGAGCTCTACACGGGCGTGCTCTACGAGCACCTGGACCTGGCCTCGCTGTCCACGGGCGCCAAGCGGCGCGCCGGGCGGGACGTGCTGGTGGCCAGCGGCCTGTGGGGCGTCGTGGCCCTGGGCGACCGGATCCCCGCCTACCGCCTGTCGATGGGCGCCCGCCTGGACGCCGTCGACGCCGGCCGACCGCTCGCCGCGGGCTGGCGGCCGCTGCTCGCCGACGCGCTCCCGGACGAGGACGGCGACCTCGTCGTCGACCTGCGCTCGGGCTCCTACGCCGCGGCGTGGGCGCCGAAGCGGGCCACGCGCGTGGAGGTCGGCGCCCGCGATGCGCAGGGCCGCGTCGTCTCCCACATGGTCAAGGCCACGCGCGGCGCGGTCGCCCGCCGGCTGCTGGAGGCCCCGCGCGCACCGCGCACGCCCGAGGAGGTCGCCGCCCTCGCGCCGGGTCCCGGCGAGGACGCCGAGCTGCTCGCCCCGACCCGCCGCGGCGGGCCGTGGTCGGTCGTCGTCCGGGCGGGCTAGCTCGACTCCGCCACGGCGCGGTAGCGCTCGACGGTGAGCTTGCGCTCCTCCGCGTGGTCGACGATGGGCCCGGGGTAGTCGCGGCCGATCCGGCACCCCGAGGCCTCCTGCTCCTCGTCGCTCATCGTCCAGGGCTTGGAGAGCTTCTTGGCCGGGACGTCGGCGAGCTCGGGCACGTAGCGGCGCACGTACTCGCCGTCGGCGTCGAACTTCTCCTGCTGGGTGATCGGGTTGAAGAGCCGCTGGAAGTACGGCGCGGGGTCGGTGCCCACCGAGGAGATCCACTGCCAGCCGCCGTTGTTGGCCGCCATGTCGCCGTCGATGAGGCGCTCCATGAACCACGCCTCGCCCTCGCGCCAGTCCAGGTGCAGGTCCTTGGTGATGAACGAGCCGACGACCATGCGCACGCGGTTGTGCATCCAGCCCTCCCGGGCGAGCTGGCGCATCCCGGCGTCCACCAGGGGGTAGCCGGTCAGGCCGCGCTTCCACGCCTCGAGGTGCTCGGCGCCGACGCCCGTGGAGGCGTCGGTCCACTCCAGGCCGCGGTAGCGCTCCACGAACTCCTGGCGGGTCACCTCGGGGAAGTGGATGAGCACGGCGGAGTAGAAGTCGCGCCAGGCGATCTCCGTGCGGTAGTCCTCCGCGCCCCGCGCGCCGCTGGAGGCGACGCGCTGGTCGAGGGAGAGCGGCGAGATGCAGCCCCAGCGCAGGTACGCGCTCAGCTGCGAGGACCCGCCCTTGGGCGCGTCGCGGCGGTCGGCGTAGTTGTCCAGGCCATGGCGCACGAACGCGTCCAGGCGCGTGCGCGCGGCGTCCTCGCCCGGCTCGAAGGGCCCGGCGACGTCGGAGCGCAGGCCGAGCTCCTCCAGGGAGGGCAGCGTGCCCCTGTGCAGCTTGGCGGGCAGGGCGGGGAGCTCCTTCGGCGCGCGGTGCTCCGTGCGGCGCTCCGCCTCGCGCCACGTGCGCGAGAACGGGGTGAAGACCGTGTACGGCTTGCCCTGCTTCGTGCGGATCGCCGCGGGATCGTCGACGACGCAGGCGCCCGGCATCGCGTGGGCGGCGACGTCGACGGCCTCCAGCGCCATGGTCACCCGCGCGTCGCGCTCGCGCGACCAGGGGGAGACGTCGGCCGTCCAGCGCACCTCGTCGGCGCCGACCTCCCGGGCGAGCTCGGGGAGGACGTCCTCCGGCCGGCCGTGGCGCACCACGAGCCCCGAGCCGCGCTCGCGCAGCGACCTGTCGAGCACCCGCAGGCAGCCGAGCATGAAGTCCGTCCGCACGCCGCTGGGGAAGCGGCCCGTAGTGAGCAGGCGCTCGTCGAAGACGAAGAGCGGCACGAGCCGGTCGGCCCTGGCCGCCTCCACGAGCGCGGGCAGGTCGCGGACGCGCAGGTCGCGGCGGAACCACATGATCGAGGTGCGGGCCATCGTGGGAGGTACGTGCCCGGGTAGGCATCGGTCCAGTGCCCCCGGACCCCCGCGTCAGCGTCGTCGTCATCTCCCGCGACCGCGGCGACGAGCTGCTGGCCTCGCTCGCGCGCACCGTGGCGCTGCCCGAGGCGCCGCGGGTGCACTACGTCGACAACGGCTCGACGGACGGCTCGCCCGGGCGCGTGCGCGAGGCGTTCCCCGGGCGGGTCGAGGTCGTCGCCCTGGAGGAGAACCGCGGGTCGGCCGCGCGCACCGTCGGCGTGCAGCGTGCCTCGACGTCCTACGTCGCCTTCTGCGACGACGACTCCTGGTGGCGCGCGGGCGACCTGGCCCGGGCCGCCGACCTCCTCGACGCCGATCTGCGCCTCGCGCTCGTCAACGCCCGGATCCTCGTGGGCGAGCAGGAGCGCCCCGACCCGACGTGCGTGGCGATGGCCGCCTCGCCGCTGCCGCTCGCTCCCGGCCAGGTCGGGACCGGGCTGCTGAGCTCCATCGCCTGCGGCGTCGTGGTCCGCCGCGACGCCTACCTCGCGGTGGGCGGCTTCCACCCGCGCCTCGGCGTGGGCGGGGAGGAGGCGCTGCTCGGCTGGGACCTGGCCACGGCGGGCTGGCGTCAGAGCTACGTCGACGAGCTCGTCGTCCACCACCACCCGTCGCCGGTCCGCGACCGCGACGCGCGCGCCGCCGGCGAGGTGCGCAACGCGCTGTGGACGACGTGGCTGCGCCGCCCGGCGCCCGCGGTCGCGCGGGAGACGGCGCGCGCGGCGGTGCGTGCCGTCCGCGAGCCGGGCGCCCGCCGCGGGGTCGGCGCGGCGCTGCGTGGGCTCCCGTGGGTGCTGCGCGAGCGCCGCGTGTGGCCGCCGGCGCTCGAGGCTCAGAAGCGCTTGCTCGACTAGGCCACGGGCCGGAGGTGCGAGTACTTCTCGCCCCGCAGCTCGCGTACCACGCCGTCGATGAGCGCCTCGCCCTCGTCGGCCTGCCCGTCGGTCACCGCCCCGACGATCCCGCGCTTGCGGGCCAGCAGCCGCGAGATCGTCTCGTCGATCGTGTTGTCGGCCAGCAGGTACCAGGCCGTCACGGCGTCGTGCTGGCCGATGCGGTGGCAGCGGTCCTCGGCCTGGTCGTGCGCGGCGGGGGTCCACTCCAGCTCGAGGAACGCGACGTTGGACGCGCGGGTGAGCGTCAGGCCCTGGCCCGCCACGCGCGTGGCGCAGACGACGAGCTGCGGCCCGTCGGGGTCCTGGAAGGCGCGGACGGTCTCGTCGCGGGCGGTCTGCGAGTCGCGGCCCAGGAGGTGCAGCGCGTCGGGGAAGCGCTCCAACACGGACTCGGCCACCTCGCGGTGCGAGCAGAAGAGCACGAGCGGCTCGCCGGACTGCAGGAAGTCGCGGATCCACGTGAGCGCCGTGGGGAGCTTGCCCTTGGCGGCCAGGCGCTTGAGCGTCCCGACCTGCGCCAGCCGCTCCGCCCGCAGCGTCGCGGCGATCTTCGCGTCGAGCTCGCCGAGGTCCAGGGGCTGCTGGCGCAGCCACTCCACGACGTCCTTCTCGGCCAGGCGGTACTCCTGCTCGTTGGCCAGGCCCATCGGCACGACCGACGTGCGCTTGGCCGGCAGCTGGGGGAGCACCTCGCTCTTCAGGCGCCGCACGAAGCAGCGCCGGCGCAGGTGCCAGTGCAGGCGCTCGTCGCCGCGGTCGCCGCGGAACTCCCGCGAGAAGCGCGCGCCCGAGCCGAAGTCCTCCAGCCGGCCGAGGATCCGCAGCTGCGGGATGAGCTCCTCGGCGTGGTTCATGACCGGCGTGCCGCTCAGCGCGAGCTTCAGCCCGTCGTCGGGCACGGCGCGGGCGAGCTTGCGCACCGCCTGCGTGCGCTTGGCCTGCGGGTTCTTGCAGTAGTGGCTCTCGTCGAGGACCAGCGCGCGCGGCCGGGTGCGCGCGAGCGCCTCGCGGTGGGCCGCGACCACCTCGTAGTTGAGGATGGTCAGGTCCGCCGTGCCCGCGGCGACGCCGCGCCCGGCGATGACGCGCACCTCGCGGTGGGGCAGCCAGCGCGCCGCCTCGCGCGCCCAGACGAGCTTGAGCGAGGCGGGGCAGACGACCACCGCGGGCCAGGCGTCGTCGGCCTCCAGCGCGGCGAGCGCCTGGACGGTCTTGCCCAGCCCCTGCTCGTCGGCGAGGAAGAGCCTGCGGCGGTCGAGCACCTCGCGCACGCCCGCCCACTGGAAGGGCTCCAGCGTGCCGCCCAGGCGCGCGGCGAGCTCCTCCATGGGCGCGGCCTCGCGCGCCTTGGAGCGCGTGACCATCACGCGGGCCTCCTCGGCCTCGGCGCGCAGCGCCTCGAGCACCGGCGCCGCGGTCGGGGTGACCTCGACGCGGTGGCGCACGAGGAAGGCGTCGAGCTCCTCGGCGACGTAGGGGTCGGCGGGCAGCGAGCGCGAGCGGTCTCCCGCGCCGGGCAGCGCGTCGAAGGCGAGGCCCGCGTCGGTGTCCCAGAGCACGTCGAGCTTGAGCGCGATGCCCTCCACGCCGTGGGTGACGCGCAGCTCGGCGGGCGCGGGCACCTCGTCCATCTGCAGGCGGCTGACGCAGCGCGAGGCGGCCGCGTCCAGACGGGCGGCGCCGAGCTCCA
>CAXUES010000166.1:0-477 GCA_964250185.1 uncultured Solirubrobacteraceae bacterium
GGGCCGGCGGGGCGGGTCCCGAGGTGCCCGTGGTCGGCGAGCTGGTCGATCCCGCGGAGTTCGCGCCCCGCCCGGCCGGTCCGGCGCGCGCGGCGCTCGGCCTGGCGCTCGACGTCCCCATCGCCGCCGTCGTCGCGCAGATCACGCCGTGGAAGGGGCAGGAAGTCGCGGTGCGCGCGCTCGCCGCGGCCCGCGGCGACCACCCGGACGCGCTGCTGCTCGTCGTGGGCCGCCCGGCCTTCGTGCACCGCGCGACGCGCTACGACAACGTCGCCTACGAGCGGCGCCTGCACGAGCTGGCCGCCGAGCTCGGGGTGGCCGACGGCGTGCTCTTCCTCGGCGCAGTCGACGACGTCGCCGCGGTCCTCGCCGCCAGCGACGTCGTCCTGGCCCCCTCGTGGGAGGAGCCCTTCGGCCTGGCGATCATCGAGGCGATGGCCATGGAGCGCACGGTGCTCGCCACGTCGGTCGGCGGGC
>CAXUES010000166.1:487-1390 GCA_964250185.1 uncultured Solirubrobacteraceae bacterium
GGCCGCGGCCCTGTTCGCCCGCGCCGACCTCGCCGTGCTGCCCTATCGGGAGATCGAGCAGTCCGGCGTCCTGGCCACCGCGATCGGCGGGCCCGCGGAGGTCATCGGCGACGGCGTCGACGGGCGCCTCCTCGATCCCCACGACGCCGCGGCGTGGGGCGTCGCGCTGGCCGAGCTGCTCGGCGCGGCCGCCGAGCGGCGGCGGCTCGGGGCCGCCGCGCGCTCCTGCGTGCTCGGGGCCCACACCCCCGAGCGCTACGCCGAGCGGATGCTCGCCGCGTACGCCGGCGCCTCGTAGCTCGGCGCGCCGGCCCGTGCGCGGACGCGCCCGGACGCGGTCGCGCCGACCTGGGCGCGGGCGAGGGCGATCTCCTCGGCCAGCGCGAGGCGGAAGGCGGCCGGTGAGAAGCGCTCGGCGTGGGCGCGCAGCTGGAGCGGCGTGGTCGCCAGGCGGTCGGCCCGGTCCACGGCGGCGAGCAGCTGCATCGGCTCGGGCGCGTCGAAGAACTCGGCGGTCCGGCCCTCCACCTGGCTCTCCAGCACGCCGCCGGCGCGCAGCGCCACCACCGGCTTGCCCGCGGCGTTGGCCTCGACGGGCGCCATGCCGAAGTCCTCCTTGGCGCAGACCACGAGCGCGCGGCAGGTCTCCAGCAGCCGCACGACCGTCGCGTCGTCCGCGCGGCCGTGGAAGGTCACGTGACGGCCGGCGCGGGCCCGCAGCGCCGCGAGCTCCGGGCCGTCGCCGACCACGTCGAGCCCGACGCCCGCGCGGGTGGCCGCCGCCACGGCGACGTCGACGCGCTTGTAGGGCAGCAGCCGGGCGATGACCAGCAGCCGTGCGCCCCGCGGGCGCGGGGTGAAGCGCTCCACCGCCACGGGCGGGTGGATGACGCGGGAGGGCCG
>CAXUES010000166.1:1400-2698 GCA_964250185.1 uncultured Solirubrobacteraceae bacterium
CTCGTCGATGGTGGTGCAGCGATAGACGTCGACCACCTTGCGCCCGCCGACGTTGCGCAGCAGGTCGTAGACCTCGGCGATCAGCCGCGCCGTCCGCGCGGAGTTGGCCACGTAGCGCGTCGGCCGCCGTGCGGCGCCGCGGTCCCAGCGGCGCAGCGCGCCCAGGACGGGCGCGAGCGCCGCGCGGCTCGAGCCGGCGGCGGAGGCCGGGGCGTCCCAGAGCCAGCGCGCCGGCGTGTGGCAGTAGCAGACGTGCGCGGCGTCGGGCCGGGTGCGGACCGCGTGCGCCCAGCCCGACGAGCTCGACACGACGACGTCGGCGTCGATCGTCCCCAGCGCGCTGATCGCTGCCGGGTAGGCGGGCAGCAGGGCCCGGAAGCGCCGGTCGACCGGGACGCCCCGCAGCAGCGGCGACTCGCGGACGTCGAGCTCGCGGAACTCGTCGAAGGTCGAGCCGGGCCGGTACAGCGCCGTGTGGATGGGCGCCTCGGGATAGGCGCGCGCCAGCTCCAGCACCACCCGCTCTGCGCCCCCGCGCTGGTTGAGGTAGTCGTGGGCCAGCGCGACCTCGGCGGGCACCTAGCGCTCCACCGGCGCGATGCCGGCCCTCGTCGGGCGCCCGGGCCCCTGAGCCCGTCGCGCGTTCGTCACCGTCGATCGCAGCCCCCGCTGCGCCGTCGGCAGAGCAGTCGCGATCTGCGACATCTCCCCACTCCCCCATGTGTCGTTCGAACGGCCGCGCACGGCCCCCGCCGTGCGCTGGCGCTGGACGATACGCCCTTGTCCGGTGCATGTCGAGCCCGTATCGTCCGCGGTCCGGACGGGGGCGACGGGGGTCGCGCTCGTGGAGGGGGACAGGGGGAGCCGATGCACCGCAGGACCAAGCCGGGTGGCCGATGGCGCCGCCCACCGACAGCGCTCCTCGCGGTGCTCGCGGCGACGGCGCTGGTCGTGGTCGGCCTCGCGCTCGTCGCCGCACCGGGCCACACCCGGCCCACCGACCGCTACGTCGCGCTGGGCGACTCCTACGCGGTGGGGACCGGCGCCACGGCCCCCGCCGAGGGCGGCTACGTCGCGCGGGTCGGCCGGTGGCTGCGCTCCCGCGGCATCGACGACCTCGACGACGTCGCCGTGGGCGGCGAGACGACCACGTCGCTCATCGAGGGCGGGCAGCTCGAGCGCGCGCTCGACGCGATCGACGACGCCGGATCCACCTCCCGCGTCGTGAGCATCGACATCGGCGTCAACGAGCTGCTCACGCCGGAGTGCCGCGGGGGCGTGGGACAGGCGACCTGCCC
>CAXUES010000166.1:2708-6573 GCA_964250185.1 uncultured Solirubrobacteraceae bacterium
GGCGGAACCTCCAGGACGTCCTCGGGCAGCTGCGCGCCGCGCTGGACGCCGACGCGCGGGGCGGGACGCTCGTGGTCGTCGGGCTCTTCACGCCCTTCCCGTCGGCGCCCGCGGGCGTCCGGGCCCAGGTGGACGCCCTGCTGCAGGGCAGCGACGGACGCGTCGACTGCGCCGGACGCGGCGCAGCGGTCGGGATGAACGACCTGCTCGCCTGCCTCGGTGCGCGGGCCGGAGCGGTCTTCGTCGGCACCCGCGGCACCTTCGCCGCCGATCCACGCGGCCTTATCGCCCGGGACGGCCTGCATCCCTCCGACGCCGGCCACGCGGCGATCGCGCGGCTCGTCGAGCAGGCGCTCCGCGAACCCGAGCCCGTGCGGGGTGCCCCGTGAGCCGCCCGGACCCGACCCGCGCGCACCTGCGCGGCGGCGATCCGCTCCGCGCGCTCGCCGCACTGGGCGTGGTCGTGGGCCACGTCGCCGTCTACGCGCTCGCTGCGGTCCTCGGGCGGGACGTGGCCACGGTGGCTCCCGCCGACGTCACCGCGGCCTGGGGCGCGGCCGGCCACGTCATGGCGGTCGTCGGCAACGGCGTGTGGCTCTTCTTCGTGCTGTCGGGCTACCTCATCGCGCGGCCCGCGGTCGGCGCGTGGATCCGGGGACGGCCCCAGCCGTCGCTGCGCCGCTACGTCCGCAACCGGCTCGTGCGGATCGTCCCGGCCTTCTGGGTCGTGGCCGGCCTGACCCTCCTGCTGCTCGGCGCGCACGGGGCGAGCGTCGGCCGGGTGCTCGCCATCCCGGCCTTCCTGCAGGTCTACGCCCCGAGCGCCGCGGCCGACCGCATCGGGCAGGCCTGGACGCTCGACGCCGAGCTCGCCTTCTACGCGCTCGTGCCGCTCGCCGGGTGGGCGCTCACGCGCGTCCCGGCGGCCCGGCGCCGGGGTCCCGAGGCGCGTGCGGCCCTCGTCGTCGCGCTCGCGCTGGGGATCGCCGCGCTGAGCCTGGGCAGCTCCCTGGCGCTCGGCCGCGACCCCGAGCACCTGCGCTGGGCCCCCGCCGTGCTCTTCGCCTTCATGCCCGGCGTGGCGCTCGGCGCGCTGGAGCACCTGCTCGGCCGGCGCGTGGCGGGCTCGCGCCGCGCCGCGCGCGCGGCGGGACCTGTGGCCCTGCTCGGCGTCGCGGTCTTCGCGCTGGCCACCGTCCCCGCGCTGCCCGGCGGATCGGGCCGGCTCGTGGTCGTCGCGGGCGCCGGCCTCGTGCTCGGCGGCGTCGCCCTGCGCCAGTGGGCCACCGGGACGTGCTGGCGGCGCCTGGAGTGCGCCCCGCTGCGCTGGGTCGGGGAGCGCTCCTACTCGCTCTACCTCGTCCACATCGCGGTGCTGCTGGTGCTCGCCGACCTCCTGCCCGGGGACGCGGGCGCCTGGGAGGCGCTCGCGTTCGTGGGCGTCCCGGGGGTCGTCGTCTCGCTGCTGCTCTGCGACCTGCTCCACCGCGCGGTGGAGCGGCCCTGCCTGGCCTGGCGCGCCGGGTCGCCGGGCGGCTCGGGCGCTCCCGCCCCGGCGCGCAGCGCCTCGACGGCGGCCGCGAGCGACGCGACGTCGTCCCCGGCCAGCAGCCCGGCGAGCCTGCCGACCGCCGCGGGGTGAAGCGCCCACCAGGCGCAGGCCAGCAGCGCGTCGACGTCGGCGTCGGCGAAGCGGCGGCGCACCTCGCGCGCGGGGTTGCCGACCACGACGGCGTACGGCCGCACGTCGGAGGCCACCACCGCGCGGGCGCCGACGACGGCGCCCGCCCCGATCGTCACGCCGGGGAGGATCGTCGCGCCCGCGCCGATCCACACGTCGGGGCCGACGCTCACGTCGCGGCCCGGGGCCAGGTGCGCGCCGCGCGGGCCGCCCGCGAGCTCGGCGTGCGGGAACGTCGAGATGCGGTCGGTCCGGTGCGCGCCGTCGACGAGCACCTCGACCCCGTCGGCGATGGAGCACCAGGCGCCGAAGCGCGCGGTCCCCGGCCGGCCGCCGTAGGTGCGCACCCGGGGCGCGCCGTAGGTCCCGGCGCCGAGCTCGAGCAGGCCCGCGCGCACCTGCCGGCGGACCGGCAGCCCGCGGACCGCCTCGCGCAGCCGCTGCCCGAGCGGCGCCCGCGCCGGCCGGTCAGCCACCGGCCGCGGTCCGCGTGAAGACGGCCATGAGCTCCGTGCCGCGCGGGCCGTAGGTCGGCGAGGTGTCCACGGGGCGGCACGCGAAGCCGCGGGCCTCCAGCGCCGCGACGACCGCGGGGACGTCGGCGTGGTCGGGGTGCAGCTCGGCGACGATGCAGTCGACCCGGTCCAGCCACCCCGTCCCCTCCCCCGCGAGCATCTGCTCCCCGCCCTCGATGTCGAGCTTGAGCAGGTCGACGCGCGCGTCCACGGGCAGCAGGCCGAGCACCGTCTCCATCGACACCAGGCGCACGGGCCGCCCCCTCTGGGCGAGCTGGCCGGTGGTGGCGATCTTCGCGTCGTCGAAGAAGCCCTCGCCGTCGTGCTCGGCCACCGCCGCCTCCAGGACGCGGTGGGAGATGCCGTTGTCGCGCAGGTTGCGCCGGGCCACCGCGGCGTTGGCCGGCGAGGGCTCCACGCCGATGACGGTCCTGGCGCCGAAGCGACGGGCGAGCCACGTGGCCGTCAGCCCGATGTTCGCGCCGAGGTCGACGAGCACCGGGCCGCCCGTGGTGCCGGGCAGGTCGTAGGCGCGGTCCAGGAGCGTCTCGTGGACCACGAGGATGTCGCCGCGGTTCTGGCGGTAGTGGACCGTGGTGCCGTCGCGCAGGCGCAGCGTGCGAGGCCGGTCGAGGCCCAGGTCGCTGATGCGCATCGCCCGGTAGAGCAGGACGTCGGCGCTCCAGCGCGCCCGCGAGCGCGCGTCGGCCATGGCGGGCAGGCCCAGGCGGAGCATGTCGGCGATGCCCCGCAGCGTGACCCCGGCGCGGGCCAGTGGGGCGCGCGGCGACGGGCGGGCGGCGAACTGCGGCGGGGCGGCGGACGGGATGGCGGCAGAGCTCATGACGGACGGATCCCCCTGGATCGGTTGGGTGCGAGGAGGACGTCGAGCGGCAGCCCGACCTCCCGGCACCACAGGGCGTAGGCGCAGGCGAAGACGGTGAGGTAGCTCGCGCAGGACACCCACGCGGCGGCCCGGATCCCGCCGTCGCCGAGGCGCAGGAGCAGCCCGACGACGGTGACCACGAGCCCGAGGCCCTGCGCCGCGGTGGCCGCGAGCGGGCGTCCCGCGGCGCACAGGCCCGCGAGGAGCACGAGCGACGCGGCGTAGAGGACGGTGCCCGGCAGCAGCACCTCCACCACGCCCGCCGCCGGGCCGAAGGCGGTCCCGAAGACCAGCTCGACGAGCGGCCGCGCGACCAGCGCGATGACCGCGGCGAGGCCGGTGGCGAGGGCGAGCGTCACCCGGGCGCAGCGCAGCACGAGCGCCGGTCCCGGCCCGTCGGCCTGCCGGGCGGCGACGGGCAGCACGATCGGCGCGAGCGCGCCCGCGAGGGCGAAGACGATCCACGAGACGTTGGTGGCCACCGAGTAGAGCCCGAGCGCGGCGGCGGGCACGACGCTGGGCAGCAGCACGAGGTCCAGCCGCGCGTTGAGCAGGAACGACGCGGTGGTGCCGTGGGCGCGCAGCCCGTAGGCCAGCGTCCGCCGGGCGAGCGCGGCGTCGGGCCGGGCGATGCCGTGGCGGCGGACGAGCAGCGCGAGGGTCCCGGCCACCGCCACCGCCTGCACCGCCGCGGTGGCCCACACCGCGAAGGCCACGTCGAGCGCCCCTCCCCGCCAGGCCACCACGAAGAGCACGGCGGTGGCCGCGGGCGCGGCGGCCTTG
>CAXUES010000167.1:0-2864 GCA_964250185.1 uncultured Solirubrobacteraceae bacterium
GTGCGCCTGGCCATGGACGACTTCGGCACGGGCTACTCCTCGCTGAGCTACCTGTACCGCTTCCCGGTCGACGTGCTCAAGATGGACCGCTCCTTCCTCAGCGGGGAGCTCGGCGCCGCGACGTCGGACCTGGCCAGCGCGGTGGTGGCGATCGGGTCGACGCTCAGCCTCGACGTGGTGGCCGAGGGCATCGAGCACGCCGAGCAGTGGGAGACGCTGCGGGACCTGGGCTGCGACCTCGGGCAGGGCTTCCACTTCGCCCGGCCGATGGTCGCCTCCGACGCCGCCGCGCTCGTCCGCGAGGGCAACGCCCTCCAGGGCTGAGCGCCCGTGCAGCACAGCCACGAGGCGTTCGACCGCCCGGGCGGCGTGAGCCACGTACGCCTGCTCGCGCCGCTCGGCCACCGCGACTTCCGCTGGCTATGGGGCGGCATGTGCGTCTCCCTGCTGGGCGACGGCATCTTCCTGGTGGCGATGGCCTGGCAGGTCTACGCGCTCTCCAACGCCCCGACCGCGCTGTCGCTCGTCGGCATCGCCATGACGGTGCCGACGATCGTCCTGCTGCTCCTGGGCGGCGCGCTGAGCGACCGCGTCGACCGCCGGCAGCTGCTCGTGGCGGCGGACCTCACCCGGGGCGCGTGCGTCGCGGTCGTGGCGGTGCTCTCCGCGGCGGGCTGGCTCGAGCTGTGGCACATGTGCGTGCTCGTGGCGGTGTACGGCGCAGGAGCGGCGTTCTTCGGCCCGGCCTTCGACGCGCTGGTGCCCGACGTGCTGCCGCGGGAGCACCTGCCCCAGGCCAACGCGCTGGAGCAGGTCATCCGGCCGGTGGCGCTGCGCATGGCGGGGCCGGCGGTCGGCGGCCTGCTCGTGGGCACCTTCGGGCTCGGCGTCGCCTTCGCGCTGGACGCCGCCTCCTTCCTCGCCTGCGCCGCGGCGATGGGCCGGATCCGGCCGCGGGCGCGGGCACAGGTGGCTGCGCCGGGCGCGGTCCGCACGAGGATGGCGTCCGACGTGGCCGCCGGCCTGCGCTACATCCGCGGGCGCACGTGGCTGTGGGGGACGTTCGCCTCGGCGGCCATCGCCTACCTGCTGTTCATGGGGCCGACCGAGGTGCTGGTCGCCTTCCTGGTCAAGAACGACCTGCACGCGGGGGCGGGGGCGCTCGGGCTCGTCTTCGCGGCGGGCGGCGTGGGCTCGGTGCTCGTGGCGCTCGTCATGGGCCAGCGCGGGCTCCCGTGCCGCGACTTCACGTGGATGTACCTCCTGTGGGGGCTGGCCACGCTGGCCGTCGCGGGCTACGGGCTGGGCACCGCGATCTGGCAGCTCATGCTCGCCTGCGCGCTGTTCAACGCGCTGGAGACCGCCGGGACGATCATCTGGGCCACGGCCAAGCAGCGCCACGTGCCCCCGGAGCTCCTGGGCCGGGTGTCGAGCCTCGACTGGCTCATCTCGATCGGCCTGCTGCCGCTGTCCTTCGCGTTGACGGGCCCGGTGAGCGCCGCGATCGGCGTGCGCGAGACGCTCATCGCGGCCGCGGTGCTGGGGGCGGCGGTGACCCTCGGGGCGCTGGCGCTGCCGGGCATGCGCGCGGTCGAGGGGCTCACCCGCCCGGCGTGGGCCGGCCGCGCGACCTACGAGGCCCGCGCGGACCGCGTCGCGCTGCGACGCCCGGGCACGCGGGTCGCCCGGGTCGTCGAGCGGCCGTGGGGCTCGCTAGAGCTCGACGCGCGCGGGCAGGTCACCGGCGCGGTCGTCGCGGCGGCGCGGACCCGCCTCGCGCCGGGCTACCTCGAGCGGCTCGAGCGCACCGACGGGACCCCGGTTCGACCGGTGGTCGAGCGGGAGGGCGCCACCACGCTCGCGGTCGGGGCGCCGCAGGTGAACGCCATGTAAGTTCCGCGACATCGAGTCGCCGGACGAGCCCTGCGGGGGCGCGGTGGCTCACCAGCTCACGGAGGAAGTGCATGCGGAGGACCACCACCGTCCTCGCCTGCGCGGCCGCGGCCCTCACGGGCGGCGTCGCGCTGGCGAGCACCCAGGCGGGCGCGGACGCGCCCACCACGACGTACGTCGTGCTCTACGAGCAAGGCGCCACGAAGGCCGCGGCCCGCAGCGCCATCGAGGCCGCGGGCGGGCGGATCGTCAGCGTCAACGACGCCATCGGGCTGGCCACCGTCACCTCGCAGCGCAGCGACTTCGCCGCGCGCGCCGACGCCGCCGGCGCCCTCGAGGGCGCCGCCCGGGACACGCCCATCGGCCGCGTCCCGTCCGACGCCGCCCCGAAGGCCGACCCGGTCGAGGCGCCGCAGCACGCCCGGCCGAGCACGAGGCGCTCCGCGCGCGACGGCGCCCGCGGGCAGGATCCCATCACCGACTGGGACATGGACGCCATCGGCGCGAACGCCACGGGCTCCTACGCCAAGCAGCGCGGCTCCAAGGACGTGCGCGTCGGGATCATCGACACGGGCGTCGACGGCAACCACCCGGACATCGCGCCGAACTTCGACCGCGGGCTGAGCCGGAACTTCACCACGGACATCCCGGACATCGACGGGCCGTGCGAGGAGGCCGACTGCAAGGACCCGGCCGACGTCGACGACGACAGCCACGGCACGCACGTCGCAGGCACGATCGGCGCGGCGCTCAACGGCCTGGGCATGTCGGGCGTGGCGCCCGACGTCGACCTGGTCAACCTCCGCGCCGGCCAGGACTCGGGGTTCTTCTTCCTCGGGCCGTCGGTCGACGCGCTCACCTACGCGGGCGACAACGGGATCGACGTGGTGAACATGTCCTTCTACATCGACCCGTGGCTCTTCAACTGCACCGCCAACCCGGCCGACACGCCGGAGCAGCAGCAGGAGCAG
>CAXUES010000167.1:2874-6550 GCA_964250185.1 uncultured Solirubrobacteraceae bacterium
GCCACGCAGCGCGCCGTGGACTACGCCCACGAGCGTGGCGTGACGCTCATCGCGGCCGCCGGCAACGACGTCACCGACCTCGCGAACAAGACGAGCGACGCGACCTCGCCGGACTACCCCGACGGCGCCGCGCACGACCGGACGATCGACAACAGCTGCCTGAGCATGCCGACCGAGGCCGACCACGTCCTCGCGGTCTCCTCCACGGGCCCGAGCGGTCGCAAGGCCTACTACTCCAACTGGGGCACGGGCCAGATCGACGTGGCCGCGCCGGGCGGCGACTCGCGCGACTTCCCCGGGACCGACCAGTACCGCACCGTGGACAACCTGATCCTCGCGCCGTACCCGACCGACCTGGGCGTCGCCAACGACGCGCTGGCGGCCGACGACGACGCGAAGGCCGACGCGATCCACGTCTGCACGGGCGGCACCTGCGGCTACTACCAGTACATCCAGGGCACCTCGATGGCCACCCCGCACGCCGTGGGCGTCGCGGCCCTCGTGGTCGCCGAGTTCGGCACGCCCGACCCGCTCCACGGCGGGCTGACCATGGCGCCCGACGCGGTGGCCCGTCGCCTGGAGGACACGGCCACGCCGAAGGCCTGCCCGGAGGGCGGCACCCAGACGTACGTCTCGCCCGACACCGACCCGACCGACTACACCGCGACCTGCACCGGCGGGGAGCGCGACTCGTCGTTCTTCGGCGCGGGTGAGGTCAACGCCGACCGCGCCGTGACCCGGCCCGAGCTCGGCGAGCAGGTCGGCGTGGTCCCGAGCCCGGCGGCGCCGGCCGCGCCCGCGGCCCCGGCGGCGCCCGCCCCGGCCGCGCCGCTGCAGCTCGTCTCGCTGGAGACGAGCACGTCGTTCGCGCGCACCGGGCGCGACACGCAGGTGCGCGAGCTGCGCGTGGGGTCCTCCTCACGCGGGGCGTCGGTGCGCATCACCTGCAGCGGGTCGGGCTGCAAGGGCGGCACCCGCACCTACGCGATCGGCGAGGCCGCGCGCTCCATCCGGGGCGCGCTGCGCACCGCCAGGCTGCGGCCGGGCGCGAAGCTCGTGCTCACCGTGGCGGCGCCGGGGTTCCGCACCCGGCGGGTCACCTACACGACGCGCGCGGGCCGGTCGCCCGCCCGCACCGTGGCCACGGTCGGCTAGCCGCGCTCGCGACGGCGGGACGCGCGGCGGGGAGCACTAGCCTCCCTTCGCGTGTCCCGCCGTACGGACCAGCGCCGCGACGCGGTCTTCGCCCTCTACCAGCACGACGTCACCCGACGCGAGCTGGACGACCTGCTCGACCGCTCGGCGTCCACCTTCACCCGCTCGCTGGCCTCCGCCGCCGCGGACTACAGCGACGAGCTCGACGCGGTCATCGTCCGCCACTCGAAGAACTGGGCGCTGAACCGGATCGCCCCGCTGGAGAAGGCCATCCTGCGCGTCGCGCTGCTGGAGATGCGCCACCCCGACGCGGCGCCCGGCGACGCCCCGATCCCGCCCGAGGGCGCGATCTCCGAGGCCGTCGAGCTGGCCAAGACCTTCTGCGGGGCCGACGCCCCCAAGTTCGTCAACGGCGTGCTGGCCGCGGCGCTGCGCGAGGCGCGCGAGCCCACGGCGTGAGCGACGCCCTCCAGGCCCACGTCGCCCGCCTGCGCGGCCTGGCCGACGGCCTGCGCGACGAGGCCCTGGAGCCCGGGCGCGCGGCCTCGCTCGTGGAGGAGGCGGCCGCCGCCGCCGCGCAGGCCTCCGCCGAGCTCGAGCGCCTGGCCCGCGAGGCGGCCACGGGCGCCGGGACGGGCTACGTGCCGCCGGGCCAGGACCGCCTGCTGTGAGCACCGCGCTCAGCCCGGGCACCTACCCCGACGCGCTGCGCACCCGCGTGGAGCGCTACCTCGAGACGCTGCGCTTCACGTCGCGCCCGCGGGTCGCGGGCCTGGAGGAGGCGATGCGCTACTCGCTGCTGGCGGGGGGCAAGCGCGTGCGCCCCGTCCTCACGCTGGCCACCGCCCGGGCCATCCGCCGCGACGAGGAGGAGGTGCTCCCGCTCGCCGCCGCGATCGAGCTCATCCACACCTACTCGCTCATCCACGACGACCTTCCGGCGATGGACGACGACGACCTGCGCCGCGGCCGCCCCACGTGCCACGTCGCCTACGGGGAGGACGTCGCGATCCTCGCCGGCGACGGGCTCTACGCCGAGGCCTTCCGCCACGTCCTGGCCGAGCAGGCCGGGGAGCCCGCCCACGTCATGGCCGCCGTCCGCGAGCTCGCCGCGGCGACCGGGGTGCAGGGGATGGTCGGCGGGCAGTACGTCGACGTCATGGGCGACCGCGCCGGCCACACCGACGGCGGGCTGGACGAGCTCCAGGAGCTCCACGCGCTCAAGACGGGCCGGCTCATCGGTGCCTCGGTCGAGTGCGTACTCCTCCTGAGCGGCATGGACGGTCCCGTCACCCATCACTACCGGACCTACGCGGCGGAGCTCGGCGTCCTGTTCCAGATCGTCGACGACATCCTCGACGTGACGGGCACCGACGCCGCGCTCGGCAAGCCGCAGGGCTCCGACGAGCGCCACGGCAAGCGCACCTACGTCTCGGTGTTCGGGGTGGACGGTGCGCGTAGGCTGGCTGCCGACTCGCTCGAGCGCGCCCGCGCCGCGCTCGCCCGGGCCGCGCCCGACGGCGCCCCCGAGCTCGAGCAGATCACGCACTTCATCTCCACCCGCACCCACTAGGTGGTCCCCTCCCGCATGGCACGCATCCTCGACACGATCGATTCACCGCAGGACCTCCACCGCCTCGACGAGGCGCAGCTGGCGCAGGTCGCCCAGGAGGTCCGCGAGCACATCATCGACACGGTCGGGGAGATCGGCGGGCACTTCGGGGCCAACCTCGGGACCTGCGAGCTGGCGGTGGCGCTGCACTCGCTGCTGGACTCGCCCCGGGACAAGGTGCTCTGGGACGTCGGCCACCAGGCCTACCCGCACAAGGTCCTCACGGGCCGCCGCGACCAGCTCCCCACGATCCGCAAGTACGAGGGCCTGGCCCCGTTCTGCAACATCGAGGAGTCCGAGCACGACATCATGGGCGCGGGCCACGCCTCGACGTCCATCGGCTACGCCGTCGGCATCAAGGAGGCGATGCGCCTCAAGGGCGACATCGACGAGGGCCGCGTCGTGGCGGTCATCGGCGACGGCTCCATGACCGGCGGCGTCGCCTTCGAGGCGATCTCCCAGGCCGGCGGCCTGCAGACGCCGATCGTCGTGGTGCTCAACGACAACGGCATGTCGATCTCGCCGAACGTCGGGGCCCTGTCGAGCTCCTTCAACCGCGCCCGGCTGCACCCGCGCCTGTGGCACGCCCGCGAGCGCATGGAGCACCGGCTCACCGAGCTGCCCGGCGGCCTCGGCGCCGCCTTCGAGCGCCTCGGGCCGCAGCTCAAGGAGTCGCTGAAGAGCTTCTGGGCCCCCGGGCTGTTCTGGGAGGAGCTCGACTGGGCCTACATGGGCGTCGTGGACGGTCACGACGTCCACGCGCTGCGCGACGCGCTCACGCACGCCTTCCGCGCCGGCCGGCCCGTGGTCGTCCACGTCGCGACCGTCAAGGGCAAGGGCTTCGCGCCCGCCGAGGACGGCGGCCAGGAGGGCATGGAGCAGTGGCATGCCGCCAAGCCCAAGTCGATC
>CAXUES010000168.1:0-5133 GCA_964250185.1 uncultured Solirubrobacteraceae bacterium
CCTGCGCAAGCGCATGCAGATGATCTTCCAGGACCCGTACTCGTCGCTGAACCCGCGCAAGACGGTCGGCTCGATCATCTCCGAGCCGTTCATCATCCACGGCGAGGAGAAGGACGAGGGCCGGCGCAAGGTCCGCGTGCAGGAGCTCATGGAGCAGGTCGGGCTGAACCCCGAGCACTACAACCGCCTGCCCCACGAGTTCTCCGGCGGCCAGCGCCAGCGCATCGGCGTGGCCCGGGCGATCGCGCTGAAGCCCAAGCTCGTGGTGGCCGACGAGCCCGTCTCGGCGCTGGACGTCTCCATCCAGGCCCAGGTGCTCAACCTCCTGCGCGACCTGCAGCGCGAGCTCGGCCTGACGATCATCTTCATCGCCCACGACCTCTCCGTCGTGCGCCACATGTGCGACCGCATCGCGGTGATGTACCTCGGCCGGGTCGTCGAGCTCGCCGAGAGCCAGGACCTCTACGACCACCCGCGCCACCCCTACACGGGGGCGCTGCTGTCCGCCGTCCCCGTGCCCGACCCGGCGCTGGCCGGGACCCGCAAGCGCCAGGTGCTCCAGGGCGACGTGCCCTCCCCGGCCAACCCGCCGCAGGCGTGCCGCTTCCACACGCGCTGCTCGAAGTTCCACGCGGGCAAGTGCGACATCGACACCCCGGAGCTCGAGCCCAAGGAGGGCGGCAACCTCGCGGCCTGCCACTTCCCGCTGACCGACGCGGAGTCGCCGCTGAAGCCGTTGGCCGTCGGCGGCCACGGCTCCGTGCGGGTCTAGGCCTCGGGCGCCTCCTCGGCGTCCTCCTCGTCCTCGGCGTAGAGCGACTCGCGGGCGAGCTCGCGGAGGCCGCCGTCCCACAGGACGACCTCGAGCGTGTCGCCCCGGTAGTCGTCCGGGGCCAGCAACGTGAAGCGCCCGTCGGCCAGCGCGCACTGGTCGACGGTGGTGCCGCCGAGCTCGGCGGTCACCACGGTGCCGCGGGGCACCATCGGCCGGCCCCAGACGAGGGTCATGTCGGCCTCCTCGCCGTCCTCGCCGCGCCAGGAGCCGACCTCCTCGTCGCAGAGGTCCATCTGCCAGTCGGGGTGGTCCTCGGCGAGCTGGTCGGAGAAGTCCGCGCGCGCGACGAGCTCGGCGGGCTCCTCGCCGTCCTCGGGCACGACCCACATGACGAAGCCGTAGAGGTCGAAGCCGGTCGACGTGCGCGACGTCGCGGGCAGCCACGTGCGCCCGTACCAGGAGCGGTCGGGGTACCAGACGACCTCGCCGGGCTCGCCGAGGTCCTGGCCCTCGCCGTCGACCTCGAGGAAGGCGGCGGCGAGCTCCTGGCGCAGGCGGTCGGCCCAGCGGCCGTAGGGGAGCGCCTCCTGGGGCGGTTCGGCGGCGAAGCGGGGGACCAAGCGGCGCTCGGGGGGCATGCACCCATGGTGCCAAGGAGGCCCGGCGCGGCAATTACCGCATACCCCGTCTACTATCGGGGGTATGGCCACCACCTACGCCGTCGTCCCCTTCGTCGTCCACGCCGAGGGCACGGGGGTCCAGCAGGACATCACCGTCGCGGGCGACAACGAGCACGCGATCCGCGCCGACACGTACCCCGCCTTCGGCGGCGAGGACTCCGCGCCCAGCCCGCTGGCCTACGCGCTCGCCGCGCTGAGCTCCTGCAACCAGGTGGTCGCCCAGGGCGTCGCGCAGGGCCTCGGCATCACGCTCGGCCGTCTGACCTTCGACGTGCAGGGCGACCTCGACACGGCCGTCATCGCCGGCGGCGAGGAGGGCAACGCGAACTTCGACCGCGTGACCGTGAAGGCCAGCGTCGAGTCCGACGCCACGCCGGAGCAGTTCGAGCAGCTCAAGTCCGAGACCGAGCGCCGCTGCCCCGTCTCGCAGCTCTTCATCCGCTCGGGCCTGGAGTACTCGGCCGAGTGGACGCAGTCCCCGCTGGCGGCCTAGTCCAGCTCGACGAGCAGGGTGACGGGCCCGTCGTTGACGAGGCCCACCTGCATGTGCGCGCCGAAGGCGCCGCCCTGGGCGCCCAGGGCGGCGCGGACGCGCTCGTAGAGCGGCTCGGCCAGGTCGGGCGGCGCGGCGCCCGTGAAGCTCGGGCGGTTCCCGCGCCGGGTGTCGGCGTAGAGGGTGAACTGCGAGACCACGAGCACCTCGCGGTCGCCGAGCGCGTCATCCATGCGGCCCGAGGCGCCCTCGAAGATCCGCAGCGCGCGCAGCTTGGCCGCCATGCGGTCGGCGACCGCCTCGGTGTCCTGCGGGCCCACGCCGAGCAGGACGAGCAGCCCGGGGCCGATGCGCGCGATCTCGCGCCCCTCGACCGCCACGGACGCCTCGGCCACGCGCTGGACGAGCGCGCGCACCTAGAGCGCGGCCTTGAGCTCCGCGGCCGCCCGCTCCGGCGCGACCGGGTTGACCGGCACGCCGGCGCCGAGCTCGAGGCCGTCAACCGGGAGCAGGCGCGGGTGCACGTCGATCCGCCAGGTGTAGCGGTCGGTCCCGCGGGGCGCGGTGCGGACCCACAGCGAGAGCGGCGGCGGCGCGCCGAACCGCGCGGCCAGGCGGCGCAGGGCCTGGTGCAGCAGCGCGGCGCCGCCCTCCGCGGGGTCCTCGAACCGGGCGGCGGCGCGGCGCGGGGCGACCATCAGCTGGTAGGGCACCGCGCTCGCCCACGGCGCGAGCAGGACGGCCTCGTCGTCGTAGGCGACCAGGCGCTTGCGCCGGCGGACCTCCTCCTGGACGACGTCGCCGAGCAGGTCGGAGCCCATCGTCCGCGTCGCGTGGGCGCCGAAGCGCTCGCGCTCGCGGGCGAGGCGGGCGGGCACGAAGGTCAGCGCGTGCAGCTTGGCGTGCGAGTGCGGCAACCCGCCGCCCGTGCGCTCGTCGACGTGGAGGTGCAGCGCGGCGGCGGGCGCGTGGGCGCGCATGCGCGCGCGCCACAGGCCGACGGCGAGGGCGAGCTCGTCGGCCTCGAGCTCGGCCAGCGAGGTCACGGGCCGCGGCGCGTGGACGATGAGCTCGTGGGCGCCCGGGGCGGCGGAGGCCGCGAAGAGGTCGCGGTGCGAGTCCGGCTCGGGCTCGGGCGGATCGGCCACCCAGGCGGGCCGGAGCGCCTCGACGGCGCGGGCGGCCCAGCCGCCCGAGGGGGCGTCCACGCGCTCGAGCTCGGCGCCCAGGCGGTCCTCATGGCCCGGCGCGAGGTCGTCGTCGGCCGGGTCCAACGGCGCGGCGGGCGTCACCGGGGGCAGCTCGGCGGCGCCCGGCAGGACGACGACCCGCAGGCCCGAGAGCGGGTCGACGCGGACCTCCGGGGCGTCGTCGGCGCCGGGGAGATCGGGCACGAGCGAGAGGGCCATCCGTCGAGCCTAGGTCCGCCGGCGCGCATCCGTCCGACGGTGCGGTACCCTTGCAGGCAGGTCGCACGGCGCGCGGGCTCCTCGGAGCCACTCACCGACGGCGGCCTCCGGGTCGGGCTGACGAGAGCCCTCCCACCCAGCAGGGTCCAACCGCGCCGAGCACGATGCCGGCACGGTCCCTCCGCACCGAGAGCACCTCCGTCTCATGGCAGACGCCATCCGCGTGGCGGCCCCGCCGGCCACGCTCCCTGACGACGACCGCATCGCCGCCGCCGAGCGCTTCACGCGCGAGCGCTTCCTGCACCCCGGTGAGGAGGCCCGCGTCGCGCTGGCCCCCGGCACCGCCCGCCGCCGTGCGCTCGACCGCGCCCTGCGCGAGCTCGAGGACGGCCACACGGTCCCGTCGACGAAGTTCCGCAGGCGCTACTCGCTCCTGCTCGGCCTGGAGCGGGTGCTCTCCCAGGACGAGCCCCGCCTGGCCGACGGCACGCTGCTCAACCCGCACCAGGTCGACGCCCTCTCGGGCACCCTGGCCGCGCTGCTGACCCTCAACCAGGGCGCCGAGCTCGCCGCGCCCGTGGGCGCCGCGCCCGTCCTGGCCGTGGAGGAGCGCCTGGCCGAGGCGCCCGGGCCCGCGGCGTCGCGGCCCGTCCCCGAGGCCGATCCCGACGAGGACGACCTCGACGACGACGAGGACGACGACGACGAGGAGCGCCCCGCGGCCCGCGCGGAGGACGAGGAGGACGACTACGAGCCGGTCAAGGTCGCCGAGCTCGAGCCGGAGGAGGAGCCGGACGAGAGCGCGCACTACGACGACGACGACGAGGACGTCGACGAGGACCTCGACGAGGCCGCGGCCGACGACCCCAACGCCGACAAGCGCTTCTGGTTCGAGCACGCGACGGGCGCCGGCAAGACCGTCGCCGCCATGGGCTTCGTCGACGCGACGCGCACGGGCGGCGTCCTCATCCTCACCCACCGCCGCAACCTCGTCGACCAGTTCGAGGGCGAGCTGCACACGCGGGGCTACGGCGACCGCATCTCCGAGCCGCTGCTGGGCTCGGAGCACAACGACCGCGCGGCCGACGGCCCCGTCACGGTGGAGACCTACCAGTGGTTCGTGCGCAACGCCGGGCGCATCTCGCCGGTGTACACGGTGGTCATCTGCGACGAGGCCCACACGGCCCTGGGCGAGAAGACCTCGCAGACGATCCGCGACTGGACCGGGCCGGTCTTCATCGGCATGACGGCCACGGGCGCGCTCATCGCCCGCCACGTCACCGACCTCTTCCCGACGCAGACCTCGCGCTTCGACCTCGCGCAGGCCGCGCGGCGCGGCGTCATCGCGCCCCTGCGCTGCATCCGGATCCCGCCGGGGGTGAACGTCAAGACGATCGCCAACGTGCCGCTGCGCCGGGGCGACGTCGACGTCGAGTTCGACCAGGACCTGCTCGCCGAGCTGCTGGACCAGCTCCCGTTCAACCTGGCCATCGCCGACCTCTACAAGACGCGCTTCAACGGCGTGCCCGGCGTCATCTACGCCGCCGGCGTGCGCCACGCCTACAACGTCGCCGAGGCGCTGCGCGGCCAGGACATCAAGGCCGAGGCCGTCTCGGGCGAGACGCCCAAGCGGGAGCTCGCCTCCATCCTGGCCGCCTACGAGCGCGGCGAGGTCGACGTGCTCGTCAACGCGCAGCTGCTCGCCGAGGGCTGGAACTCCCCGCGCGCGACGGTCTGCCTGCACCTCGCGCCCACGGCGTCCAAGCGCATCTACCA
>CAXUES010000168.1:5143-6549 GCA_964250185.1 uncultured Solirubrobacteraceae bacterium
GCAACGACGATCCCGTCGTCACGCTGCACTCCCTCCTGGACCGCGACGTCTACCGCGGCGGCGCGATCGTCGTCGGGCCCGTGCGCCGGGGCCGCGGCCGCCGCGTCCGCGTGGAGCGCCGCGTCGTGCCGGTCGCCCACGAGGAGGACCGCCGCCACGAGGTCTTCGAGCGCGAGCTGTGGCGCATCGCGGTCGAGTACCTGGACTTCGGCGAGCAGCACATGTGGGCTGCGCTGGCCGGCGCGCGCGTCGCGCCGACGGGCTGGCGCCGGGCCCGCGCCATGCTGCACTTCGACCGCACGGACGAGCTCAAGGGCCGCTTCCTGCTCACCGCGGTGGAGCGCAACAAGAGCCCGCAGCTGCGCCTGCGCGCGCTGCAGGAGATCGCCGCCTCCCGCGAGCCCGAGGCCTTCCAGGCGTCGGTGGACATCGTCGGCTCGTGGTCGCGCGAGGAGCAGCGCGAGGGCGTGAAGGTGCTGCTGCAGGCGCTGGCCGAGAAGCGCATCGGCCGCCGCGACCAGGCCAACCAGTGGATCTGGGACCTCGCCGACATGACGCGCGAGGTGCACGAGGAGTACGCCGTGCAGCGCTGGCCGGAGACCAAGCGCCTGCTCGGGCTGCTGGTGAACTCCTCGGGCGGCGCCCACGCGCGCAACGCGCGCAAGCTCGTCCACGCCTCGCGCAAGCAGGACCGCCGCCTGAGCGCCGCGCTGCTGGCCGCCTCGGTGGCCCACACGCCCGAGGCGATGGAGGTCATCCGCGGGGCGCGCAAGCCGAGCGCGCTGTCGCGCGAGCTGCTGCGCAACTTCCCCAAGGCGGGCGGCCGCCGCGGCCGCCGGCGCAAGCGCCGCGACGAGCTCGTCGCGCAGACGCCCGAGGCGATCGCCGCCGCGCAGCTCGCCGCGTCGCAGGCCGGGTCGGCCGAGACGGGCGGCTCGGCGGCCGAGCCCGAGGCCTACGTGGCCGACGCCGCCGAGCAGGTCGCCGCGGCCGCGGCGGCGCTGGGTGGCCGCAAGCGCGGCGGCGGTGGCGGTGGCGGGAACGCCAAGCGCAACGGCACCGGGGGCAACGCCGGCGGGGGGCAGGGATCCGGCGAGCGCGCGAGCGGCTCGAGCCGGTCGCGGCGCTCACGCCGGCGCGGTGGTCGCGCCGCCCGCGCGGCGGCTGCGGCCGAGCGCGCCCAGGCGGCCGCGCAGGCCGCGGGCACCGACGCGGGCGAGGTGCCCGCCGAGGAGGTCGTCGCGCCGGTCGAGGCCGAGGCGACCACGGCCGGGAGCGAGACGACCGAGGTCGTCGAGCAGCCCAAGCGCCGGCGTGCGCCGCGCAAGCCGGCGGCGGCGGCGGAGCCCGAGGCCGTCGCGGCGGTCGAGGCGGTCGTCGAGGAGACGCCGCCGAAGCCCAAGCGG
>CAXUES010000169.1:0-5182 GCA_964250185.1 uncultured Solirubrobacteraceae bacterium
GTCGACCGGCGCACCACCGCGCTGGCCGTCGCCCTCGCGGCGCGCGAGGTGGAGGAGGGCGACCGCATCGCGCTGCTGTGCCGCAACCACCGCGGCTTCGTGGAGGCGCTCGTCGCGCTGAGCAAGCTCGGCGCCGACGTGCTGCTGCTCAACACCGGCTCCAGCGGCCCGCAGCTCGCCGAGGTCCTCGAACGCGAGGACGCGACCGCGGTCGTCTACGACGCGGAGTTCGCCGAGCTCCTCGCCGAGCCGCTGCAGGACCTCGACGGCATCCTGGCCTGGACCGACGAAGGAGCCACGGACGACGACCGCCCGACGCTCGACGGGCTCATCGCGGGCGCCGAGGGCGCGGCGCGCCCCGCGGCCCCGGGGCGCGAGAGCCGCATCACGATCCTCACCTCGGGCACCACGGGCACGCCGAAGGGCGCCAACCGGGGCTCCCCCGGGGTCGGCGCCGCGCTGGCGATCCTCTCGTCGATCCCGCTGAAGGCGGGCGACCGCACGCTGATCAGCGCGCCGCTGTTCCACCAGTGGGGCTACGCGCACCTCATGATCCACCTGCTGCTCTCCACGACGCTCGTGCTGCGCCGCCGCTTCGTGCCCGCCGACGCGCTGGAGACGATCCAGCGCGAGCGGGTGCGCACCGCGGCGCTCGTGCCCGTCATGTGCCAGCGGCTCCTCGACCTCGACGACGACGTCCTGGACGCCGCGGACTGCCGCGCGCTGGAGGTCGTGGCGGTGAGCGGCTCGGCGCTGAGCGCGGACCTGGCCGGCGCGTTCATGGACCGCTTCGGCGAGGTCCTGTTCAACCTGTACGGCTCCACCGAGGTGGCCTGGGCGGCGATCGCCGGCCCGCGCGACCTGCGCGACGCGCCCGGGACGGTCGGGCGCCCGCCGCACGGCACGCTGCTGCGGGTGCTCGGCGAGGACGACCGTCCCGTGCCGACCGGCGAGACGGGGCGGATCTTCGTCGGCAACGACTTCCTCTTCGAGGGCTACACCGGCGGTGGCGGCAAGGACGTCATCGACGGCCTGATGGCCACGGGCGACCTGGGCCACTACGACGACGACGGGCGCCTGTTCGTCGACGGCCGCGACGACGACATGATCGTCTCGGGCGGGGAGAACGTCTTCCCGTTGGAGGTCGAGGAGTGCCTGGCCGCCCACGAGGCCGTCGCCGACGTGGCGGTGCTCGGGGTGGAGGACGGGGACTTCGGCCAGCGCCTGAAGGCCTACGTCGTGCAGCGCGGCGACGTCGAGGAGTCCGCGCTGAAGGCCCACGTCAAGGCGCACCTGGCCAACTACAAGGTGCCGCGCGAGGTCGTCTTCGTCGACGAGCTGCCGCGCTCGGAGCAGGGCAAGGTGCTCAAGCGCGAGCTCCCCTGAGCGCCCGCGCGGGCTCGGCGGCCTTCGCGCTGGCCGGCCCGCTGCTGGAGGTCGGCGTCGGGCCGGCGCTGCTCACGGGCGGCTTCGCGGCCGGGGACGCCTGGGCCGGCGCGACCGCGCTGCGCGTGCTCGGCGCGGTGGTGGTGCTCGCCGGCCTGCTCGTCCTGCCCTGGTGCTTCGTGCGCATCGCCGAGGACGGCGCGGGCACGCCGTCGCCCGCGCTGCCGACCCGGCGCCTGGTCGTGCGCGGGCCCTACCGCGTCGTGCGCCACCCGATGTACGCGGTGACCAGCGCGATCATCGCGGGGGAGGGGCTCCTGCTCTCCCGGCCCGTGCTGCTGGTCGCGGCCGCCGCGTACCTGGCGACGACCGCGACGCTCGCGCTGCGCCGGGAGGAGCGCCTGCTGCGCGGGCGCTTCGGCCCCGCCCACGACGCCTACGTCGCGCGGGTGCCGGCCTTCCTCCCGCGCCCGCGCCCGCGGCGCTAGCGGGCGAGCACGACCTTCCCGACCATCGAGCCGTCCTCGACGAGCGCGTGGGCCTCGCGCAGCGTCGCCGCGGTGATGCCGTCCAGCGTGCGGGTGGCGGTCGTGCGCAGCACGCCCGCGTCGACGCGCCGGGCGAGCTCGTCGAGGATCCGCCCGTGCAGGCCGACGTCCGGCCCGTCCTGCAGGACGCGGGTCTGCATGAACTCCCAGGTGAACGACACGCTCTTGTCCTTCAGCGGGAGCGTGTCGAGGCCCTCGGGCTCGTCGATGGCCACGACGTGCCCGCGCGAGGCGGCGACGGCGACGAACGCGTCGAAGTGCGTGTCGGTGTGGCCCGAGCTGAGGATGCGCTCCACGCCGCCCGGGGCGAGCGCGCGCACCTGGGCGACGAGGTCGTCGTGGTGGTCGACGACGTGGTGGGCGCCCATCTCGCGCGCCCAGGCCTGGGACTCGGGCCGCGAGGCGGTCCCGATGATCGTCGCGCCCGTGAGCAGCCGCGCGTACTGCAGCGCCATCGACCCGACGCCGCCCGCCGCCGCGGTCACGAGCAGCGTGCCGCCTTCGTCGACCGCGCCGGGCCGCAGCCGCAGGACGTCGAAGAGCGACTCCCACGCGGTGATCGCCGTCAGCGGCAGCGCGGCCGCGTCGGCGAAGGAGAGCGATGTGGGCTTGCGGCCGACCAGGCGCGCGTCGACGGCCTGCGCCTCGGCGTCGGAGCCCGGCCGGGCGACGGAGCCCGCCCACATGACCTCGTCGCCCTCGGCGAACCCGGCCACCTCGGCACCCAGCCCGACGACGACGCCGGCGCCGTCGAAGCCCAGGACGGTCGGCCCGTCGGGCGCCTGCCCGGCGCGCAGCTTGACGTCGACCGGGTTGACCGAGACCGCGCGCACGTCGATCAGCAGGTCGCCCGGACCGGGCTCGGGACGCGGCAGCTCGACGTCCTGCAGGCTGCGCTCGTCGTCGATCGGGAGGCACTCGGTGTAGGCGACGGCGTGCATGGTGCTCATGCCCGGGTGCCTGCCCGGCGCGGCGCTCGGCGGACCTACAGGCCGGGCGGGTGGCGCGCGACGAACCCCGCGGAGGAGCGCATCTCGCTCGTCCAGCGCGTGCCGCCCTGCGACAGCGCGCTCGTGTCGTAGCGGCGGCCGTCGACGACCATGTAGGCGTGCCCGGCGTTGGCGTAGACGGTGATGTGCTGCCCCGGGCCGGCGTCGCCCCAGCTCATGAACGCGCCCGAGGTCAGGGGGGAGGAGACGAGGCCCGCGGCGGCCAGCGCGTAGCTCAGCGAGCCCGAGCAGTCGTAGCCGCCCGAGGCGCCACCGTGCCCGCCGCCCCAGACGTACGGGGTGCCGGCGATCTCGTTGGCCGCGGCGACGACCTTGGCCACCGCGCCGGACGCGTTGCCCGACGGTGCGGGGGAGGAGGAGCTCCCGTTCCCGCCGCCGCCGCCGCCGCCGGAGGACACCGGCACCGCCGCCGAGCGCGGCGCAGCGGCGACCGCGGAGGCCGCCGCGGCCTGCGCCGCCCGCCGCGCGGCGAGGCGCTGGGCGGCCTCGAGCGACGCGATCTTCGCCCGCACGGAGCGCAGCCGGGTTCGCGACCCCGCGCGGCGCTCGAGCTGGGCGCTCTCCCGGCGCAGCAGCGCCTGGCGGATGACGTCGGCCTCGTCGCGGTCCTCGACGGCGCCCGCGGTCAGGCGCTGCAGGCGCAGGCGCAGCGCCTTGAGCTGCACGGCCTGCTTGGCCACGGCGACGCGCGTGGTGCGCACGTCGTCGAGGATCTCGCCGTTGCGCTTGGCGACCCGGTCGTAGAAGTGGACGCGCTCGAGCAGGTCGGCGAAGCCGTTGGAGTCCATGACCACGCTGACCACGTCGGGCTTGCCGGCCTGGTAGCCCGCCACGAGGTTGCGCGACAGGACCACCTTGGCCTGCGCGTTGCGGCGCTCGAGGCGGGTGAGGCGGATGCGGGCCCTGACGAGGCGCGTCTGCGCGGCGTCGGTCTGCGCGCGGCGGCGGTCGACGCGGCCCTGCAGCTCGGCCAGCCGGGCCTGCGCGTCGGCCAGCCCGGCCTGGGTGCGGGCGATGCGCGCGCTCTCGGCGTCCACGGCGGCCTTCAGGCCGGCGGCACGGGCGCGCTCGGCCGCGACGTCGCCCGAGCTCGTGGCGGGGACGAGGGCGGTGGCGCCGAGCGCGGCCGTCGTGGCGGCCAGGGCGAGCAGGGACGTGGCAGAGCGGCGGCGCAGAGGGCGACGAAGCTAGCCTCCCGACAGCACGAAGGGCCTGCGTGCAAGGGGTCTTGCAGGAGCAGGAGATGAGAGCGACCTGCCGAGCAGGGGTCCGGCTCAGCCGAGCGAGCGCCGGCGCGACTCGCGCGGCGAGCACCCGAAGCGTGCCCGGAAGGCCCGGCTGAAGTGGGGCGCGTCGGCGAACCCGCGCGCCGCCGCGATCCGGGCGATGTCCCAGTCGCGCAGGGCCGGGTCGGCGAGGTCGCCCCGGCACGCCTGCAGGCGGCGCTCGCGGATGACGCCCGCCACCGTGCGCCCGTCGGCGGCGAAGAGCCGCTGCAGCACGCGCAGCGAGACGAAGTGGGCGGCGGCGATCGACCCGGGGGAGAGGTCCGCCTCGCCCAGGTGGGCCTCGACGTGCGCCTCGACGCGGCGCAGGAGCTCGTCGGCGGCCTGCTCCTCGGCGGCGGCGCGGGCCGGCTCGGCGTGGATCGCGCGGACGAGGTCCACGACGCACCCGGCCAGGCCGGGATCCGTGCCGCGCAGGTGCCCCGCGCGCAGGCCGTCGGCCAGCGAGCGCAGGAAGGGCGCGGCCAGGCGGCCCACGGCCGACGCCTCGGCGGTGCGGGTGGCCGTGCGCGCGCAGATCGCGTCGGCTCCCGGGCCGAGCAGGCCGCGCGGCACCGAGAAGAGCAGCAGCTCGAACGGCGAGGGCGAGCGCACGACGTAGGGGCTCGACGTGGCGTAGCTCGACAGGTCCCCCGGCACGATCGTCGCCGCGCGGCCGCCCTGCTCGATGCGGAAGGCCCCGCGCACGAGCAGCGTGACCTGCAGCTGCTCCGGGTCCTGCCGGGCGATCGTGCGGGTCGTGCGCTCGACGACCGACGCGTCGCCGCGGATGCGGTGCAGGTCGACCGGGCCGATGCGGTGCACCTCCATGCGCCCGGCGAAGGGGCGGTCGGTCAGCCGGCGGACCGCGAGGGGGTGCAGGTGGCGCTCGTGGGCCTGCGCCCACAGCTCGAGGCGCTCGCCGGCGGCGACGGTGGAGGTGTCGGCGACGACGGCCACGCCGCCGCGACCG
>CAXUES010000169.1:5192-6539 GCA_964250185.1 uncultured Solirubrobacteraceae bacterium
TTCGAGGCGACCGTCCCCGGCCCGCTGCTCTCCACCTCCGACCAGGTGGGGGAGGCGCTGGCCGACCTCGACGCCGTGCAGCGCGAGTACGCCGATCGCTACGCCGCCTTCACCGGCACGTTCTGCGAGCTCGACGACGGCCACGCCGCCGCGACCGTAGCTTGTCGGCGCGCGCCGCGGGTTGTCGCTGGACGCCATGTCAGCCGATCCGGCGCACCAGTCGGACGTAGCGTCGCGCCATGGCCACCCGACACGGCACGATCCGCGGCACCCACCACCTGACGTTCTGCGTGGGAGGCGCGCAGGAGGACTACGACTTCCACGTGCGCGTGCTCGGCCTGCGCTCGATCAAGAAGACCGTGCTCTTCGACGGCGAGATCCCCGTCTACCACCTCTACTACGCGAACTCGCGAGGCGACGCGGGCACCGTGCTGACCTCCTTCCCCTACCGCCAGGCGGGGTGGATGGGCAGCCGTGGCTCCAACCAGCTGCGCCGGATGAACCTCGCGGTCCCCACGAACGCGCTGGGGTTCTGGGCCGACCGCCTGCGCGACCACGGCATCGAGGCGGAGGAGGTCGAGCGCTTCGGCACCCAGCGGCTGCACTTCGCCCATCCCTGCGGCGTCGAGTACGGCCTGGTCGGCTTCGACGAGGAGCGCAGGGCCGAGGCGTGGGAGGCCCACGGCGTCACCGCCGACACGGCGGTCCTGTCGGTCTTCGGCACGACGACCTCCGTCCACCAGCCCGGCCCGCACGCCCACTACCTCACGCAGGGCCTGGGCGCCGAGGAGCTCGGCAGCGAGGGCGCCCACCACCAGTACCGGATCGGGACCGACGGCGGCCACGGGCGCTTCCTCGAGGTCGTCGAGGAGCCCGACGTCCCGCAGGGCAGCTGGAACTTCGGCGAGGGGACGATCCACCACCAGGCGCTCGACGTCGTCGACGCCGACTCGCAGGCCGAGCTGAAGGACTGGATCGTGGGCCTGGGCTACACCGACGCCTCCGACGTCAAGGACCGCGGCTACTTCTTCAGCGTCTACTCGCGCTCGCCGGGCGGCGCGCTGATCGAGATGGCCTGGTCGCGGCCCGAGGGCTGGACCATCGACGAGCCCGCCGACGAGCTGGGCACCCACATGTGCATCCCGCCGCACTGGGAGGACCGCCGCGAGGAGGTCTCGATGCTCGAGGAGATCCGCACGGACGAGACGATGGCCTAGGCCCTAGGCCGCGGCGACCCGCTCGAGCAGCGCGCGCACCGCCGAGACGTCGGCCGGGGCGATGCGGTGCTCGGGGTCGTCGCGCGGCGCGAAGGCGGCCCACGGCGTCAGATAGGCGTCGCGTAGCCGG
>CAXUES010000170.1:0-6536 GCA_964250185.1 uncultured Solirubrobacteraceae bacterium
GCGCCGGCCGAGGTTGTCGATGAGGTCATACGAGTACGGCGCGACCCGCATCTGGCAGAGCCAGCGGAAGGTCGTGCTCGGCGGGGCGGCCACGTCCACGCCGCGGAAGAACGCGTGCGTGGCGTCGGGGAGGAGCGCGTCGCAGGGCCAGGGCAGGGCCTCGTCGGCGGCGGTCGTTCCCCAGGTGCGCATCGGGGCGTGAGCGTAGGCTCGCTCACATGGCCATCACGTCGTCCCTCTTCGGCGACCGCGGCAAGAAGCGCGCGGAGAAGCTCGGCATCGACCCGAACCGGCTGCCGCCGGGGCAGTCGCCCACCGAGAAGTTCCCGGTGCTCACGGTCGGGCCGACCGTCCAGGTGCCGCGCGAGCGCTGGTCGCTGCGCATCTACGGCGAGGTCGCCCAGCCGCTGCAGGTCGGCTTCGACGAGCTCCTGGCCATGGCGCAGACGACGGTGGAGACCGACATCCACTGCGTCACGCGCTGGTCGAAGTTCGACACGACCTGGGAGGGCGTGCGCGTCGCGGACCTGCTCGAGCGCGCGCAGGTGACCGACGCCGCGACGCACGTGCTCGTCCACGCGCACGGCGGCTACACGACGAACCTGCCGCTGGCCGACCTGCTGCTCTCCGACGTCCTGGTCACCCACACCTTCGACGGCGCCCCGCTGGAGGCCGACCACGGCGGTCCGGTGCGGCTGCTCGTCCCCCACCTGTACCTGTGGAAGTCGGCCAAGTGGGTGCAGTCGCTGGAGGTGCGCACCTCCGACGAGCTCGGCTTCTGGGAGCGCAACGGCTACCACCACCGCGGCGATCCGTGGGCCGAGGAGCGCCGCAGCGTGCCCGAGTACGTCGCCCGGCAGATGCGCCGCGACGCGCGGGAGCGCGGCATCGGGGGTTGACCCGGGCTGCCCTGGGTCACCACTAGGGGATGGCTTCGAACGCTGTCCCCACGATCGCCCTCAACGACGGCTCCCAGATCCCCCAGCTCGGGCTGGGCGTCTTCCAGGTCCCGCCGCAGGAGACCTTCGAGAACGTCACCGCCGCGTTCGGCGTCGGCTACCGCCACATCGACACGGCCAAGGCCTACGGCAACGAGGCCGAGGTCGGCCAGGCGTTCAAGAGCTCCGGCCTGGCCCGCGAGGACGTCTTCATCACCACGAAGGTCTTCAACGACGACCACGGCCTGCAGAAGGCCGACCAGGCCATCCGCGCGAGCCTCGGCCGCCTCGAGCTCGACTACATCGACCTCGTCCTCATCCACTGGCCCGTCCCGGCCACCGGGCTCTACGTCGACACCTGGAAGGCGCTCGTCGCCGCCAAGGAGGAGGGCCTCGTGCGCTCCATCGGCGTGTCGAACTTCCAGGCGAACCACCTGCGCGACATCATCGACGCGACCGGCGTCACCCCCTCGGTCAACCAGATCGAGCTGCACCCCTACCTCCAGCAGGACGGGCTGCGCCGCGAGCACGCCGACCGCGGCATCGTGACCGAGGCCTGGAGCCCGCTGGCGCAGGGCCTCGTCCTCGACGACGACGTCATCAAGGCCATCGTCGAGGCCCACGACAAGACCCCGGGGCAGGTCGTGCTGCGCTGGCACCTGCAGCTCGGCAACGTCGTGTTCCCCAAGTCGCAGACCCAGTCGCGCATCCAGCAGAACTTCGAGGTCTTCGACTTCGAGCTCTCCGAGGACGAGCTGGAGCAGATCAAGGCGCTGGACCGCGGCGAGCGGACCGGCCCCGACCCGGACACCTTCGTCCGCCCGTAGTGCCCGCGCGGCCCGCCGCGGACGGCGTCGACCTCGCGGCCCTCGCCGCGGCGGTCGACGCCGACGTGCGGGCCGTCGATGCGCGCTTCGGCGCACGGCAGGCCTACCACGTCGATCCCGTCCCGCGGGTCATCGAAGCCGCGACGTGGGACGCGCTCGCCGCCGGGGTGGCCCAGCGCGTGCGCGCGCTCCAGGCGCTCCTCGCCGACCTCGCCGGCCCGTGCGACGCCGTGCGGGCGGGCATCGTGCCCGAGGACGTCGTCGCCTCCTGCCTGCACCGCGCCGACGCCCTGGCGGGGTCGCCGCCGCCCGCGGTGCGCATCGCGGTGGCCGGGCCGGACCTCGTCCAGGACGCCACCGGGCGCTTCGTCGTCCTGGAGGACAACCTGCGCACGCCGACCATGCTCGGCTACGCGCTCGTCGCCCGGCGCGCGCTCGCCCGCCACCGCCCCGACGAGCTGGCCGCCGCGGCTCCCCGCCCGCTCGAGGACGCCGTCCGCGGCGGCCTGCTGCGCGTCCTGCGCGCGGCGGCGCCCGAGCGCGAGGACCCGGTGATCGCCATCCTCGGCGACGGGCCGGGCGGGTCGGGCGCCTGGGGCTGCGAGCTCGACGTGCTCGCCGAGCTGCTCGACGTGCCGCTCGTCGGCACCCAGGACCTCACGCCTCGCGGCGACGCGGTCCTGCTGCCCGACGGCCGCCGGGCCGACGTCCTGTGGCGGCGCACGAGCGAGGAGCGCCTCCACGACGACGCCGGGACGCCCAACGAGCTCGGCCGGCTCCTGCTCGGGCCGCTGCGAGCCGGTGCGCTGCGCGTCGTCAACGCGTTCGGGACCGGCGTGGCCGACGACAAGCGCCTGCTCCCCCACGCCGACGCGCTCGTGCGCTTCTTCTGCGGCGAGGAGCCGCTGCTCGCCACCGCGCGCACGTGGCACCTGACGACCCCGGAGGGCCTGCGCGAGGCCGAGGCGCGGGCGGCGGACATCGTGCTCAAGCCGCGCTTCGGGTCGGGCGGGCACGGCGTCTGCATCGGCCCGCAAGCCGCTCCGGAGCGCCTCGCCGCGGTGCTCGCCGCGGTGCGGGCCGATCCGGGCGACTGGATCGCCCAGGAGGTCGTCGACATCGCCACGGAGCCCTGCGTGGTCGACGGCCGCCTCGAGGAGCGCTGCGTCGACCTGCGCCCCTACGCGCTGTGCGACGGGGAGCGGGTCGAGGTGCTGCCCGCCGCGCTCACCCGCGTGGCGCCCGCCCCGGGCGACCTCGTGGTCAACGCCTCGCAGGGCGGTGGCGGCAAGGACACCTGGGTGCGGTGAGCGGCGGCCGGCCTCAGCGCCGGCGCGCCACCACGCGCCCCGACGCCGCCGGCCCCGCGCGGAAGCTCGCGCTCTCGCCGCGCACCGTCACCCGCGCGGCGTCGGCCACGGCGAGCGGCACGCGCAGCGAGCGCGTGCGGGCGCCCCGCCGCAGCTGGAGCAGGCGCCCATCGCCCGTCGTGACCGCGATGCGGTAGCGCGCGGCGTCGCGCGAGCGCGTCCAGCGCACGACGAGCGCCGAGCCGGAGCGCCGCGCCCGCAGCCGCACCCGGCCCGGCGTCGCGGGACCCGGCGCCACGAACGAGGCGACCGTGCCCGAGCCGCGCCGCGGCGTCCCGCCGCGCTCCACGAGCGCCTCGATCGTCCGGCGTCCGCCCGGGCCGTCGGTCACGCGCAGGCGCTGCGCGCCCCGGGCGCCCTTGACCCTGGGCAGCACGTGGGCGATGCCGGCGGCGCTGCGCTCCACGAAGCGCACCGTCGTGCCGGGGGAGCGGTCGGCGACCGACCAGCGGATCGTCCGGTCGCGGCCGCGGCCGAGCACCCGGGCGCGGACCGTCGGCGGCTTGGGGCCGGTCGCGCGGTCGATCCCGGCGATCGCCGCCCCGCCGATCGGCGTGACCGTGAACGCCCCCGCCGGCGGGCGCTGGGCCACGGCCTGCACGGTGCCCGTGCGCGCGTCGGGGAGCAGCAGGACGCCCTTCCCCGCGGCCGCCTTGGCCGGATCGGCCGGGTCGCTGGCCACCGTGGCGCCGCCCGGGGCGACCACCGCGACGGCGGGGAGCGCGCCGCCGGCGCCCCGGATCCGCAGCGCCACCTGCTCGCTGCCGCCCTCGACGGGCACGCTCAGCGCGCCCGAGGCCTGCCGCGGACCGGGCGCGGCGCGCAGGGCGGCGGGCACGAAGTCGTCCACGTCGCAGCCGCCGGTGCCCGCGGCGAGCTCCGGATCGGCGGGCCACACGACGCCGACCCCGGCGTAGACCTCCACGCCGAGCGCGCCCACGCTCGCGCACCCGTACGCGCCGACCGAGGAGACGATCAGCGCCCCCTCGCCGCAGGCGAGCACGCAGACCCGCACCTTCCCCGTGGCGTAGAAGCTCCCGGTGGGCAGGTCTACCCCGCCCGCCACCGTGGCGTCCAGGCCGGCGAAGCTCGCCGCCCCGGAGAAGGTGAACAGCCCGGCGGTCGTGAGCGTCGCCTGCGCGGTGGCGAGCTGCAGCGACACGAGCTTGAGCTTCCCGCCCGCGGTGAGCACCGCGGTGCCGCCACCCTTGGGGATGACGAAGCGGAACGTCCCGTCAACGGTGATGGGCGCCGCGCCCCCGAGCGAGCCGGCGCCGACCACCACGCGGCCGTCGAGCTGGAAGCCGTCGGCCACGCTGACCCCGAAGCCGATGGCCTGCAGCGTGATGCTCGTGGCCAGCGGGACGGGCAGCGGCGGCCCGTCGTAGTAGGGGATCTCCGCGTGGGAGAACTTCCCGTCCTTGATGCCGAAGCCCACCTCGAGCGTCGCGTCGTTCGGCGGCAGCAGGAACTTGCCCTTGCCCTCGAAGGTGCTGAAGCCGCTGGAGAACGTCAGGTCGAGCTGCTGGATCGTGAGCAGGCCGACCGACGCCTCGGCCACCGAGATGTGGACGCCGTCGACCCGCAGGCCGGCGGCCTGCGTCGTGCGCAGGGTCGTCGTGCCCGTCACGCCGCTGAAGGGGTCGGGGAGCAGGAGGTTGAGCGTCACGTCGGTGCTGAGCTGCCCGAAGCGCACGGTCGCCTTGCCCCGCACAGGCAACCCGAGCAGGTTGATGCCCTCGCCGCTGAGGTCATCGAAGGTCGTCGTGCCGTCGAGGTCCCAGTCCACCGCGCCACGGTGCAGGACCACCGACCCGGCCTTCTGCACGACGTCACCGGAGGTCACGACGCGATTGGCCGCAGGGTCGATCGTCACGGTGGCGTCGGCGCCCGGGGTGAGGAAGTCGAGGCCGTTGAGGCGCACGTCGGCCGTGGTCCGCCTGCGTCCGCTCCCCCCGTCCTCGAAGCAGCCGCCCTGCGCGCGGGCCTCCACGCGGTTGGTGATCGTCACGACGTTGCAGGCGGTGGCCGGAGCGGTCGGCGGTCCGCTGGTCAGGGCGGGGTCCCCGGCCGGTGGCGGGGTGCCGGGCACACCGGGGACCCCCGGGGCGCCGGGCGTCGTCGGCGGGGAGGGCGGCGGCGCGGGCACCGGCGTGGCGCCGCCGACCGGGATGACCGCCGCCTCGATCGGGCCGCCCGAGTTCTGGTCGGAGACGACCCACCCGCCGTGGTCGGCCGCGGCGCCCGTGCGGAAGCTGTAGCCCGCGTCGACGTCGATGGTCTCCGGCGCCGTCCAGGTCAGGCCGTCGGCGGAGAACGCGTGGCGGAGCTGGTCCTCCCCGCCCGGCGCGCGCCCGTTCTGCACCCACGTCGCGTGCACGCCGCCGTCGGCGTCCTCGAAGAGCGACGGGAAGATGGGCCCCTCGTTGGTGCCCCGGGTGAGGTCGACCGGCGCGCCGAACGCGCCCGTGTTGGGGTCGAAGCGCCGGACCTCCACCGCCTGACCGAGGGCCGGAGGCCGGACGCCGAGCAGGAAGGTGCCGCTCAGCCCGGAGGTGACCTGCGACTCGCTGAGGTCGGGGATCGTGCGGGGGTCGGACCAGTTGGCCGCGTCGTTGTAGTCGGGCCCACGGGTCGGGTCGAAGACCCGGTAGCCCACCGATCCCAGGTCGCTGAAGACCGCGATCGGCGTCGTCGAGTCGATCAGGCCCGTGCCGCGGGCGTACCAGAACTCCCCCGCGCCGAGCGTCGCCGCCGCGGTCGTGCGCGGGCCCGGGGCGTCGATCGGGGCGAACTGGAAGGCCGCGCCGCCCAGCGAGTCGTCGGTCAGGCCGACGGTGTCGGCGCCGGGGCCGGGCGCGCCGACGTCGCTGGAGAACGTGCCGATCTCCTTGGGCGGCGCGAAGCTCGAGCCGCCGTCGGTGGAGACCATCGCCCAGGTCCGCTCGTTGCAGCAGCGGCTGGCGATGACCTCGATGCGGCCGTCGCCGCGGTCGAGGACCGTCGGGGCGCTGAAGCTCTCCAGGGCGTCGGGGGTGAGCACCTGGGTGCGCTCGCAGGCGCTCGCGCCCCGGGGCAGGCGGCAGTAGACGACCTCGTCGGGCGTGCTGGGACCGCTGACGATCCACGCGACGTGGCCCGTGCCCGCGGCGCCCACCGCGATGGCCGGCGACTCCGCCTCGGGGTCGTCGCTCAGGGTGATCGCCGCAGCCGAGGCGGAGCCCGCCGGGAGCAGCAGGAGCACGACGAGGAGCATGAGCAGGCGGTGAGCGCGCACGGTGGCGCAGCACCCTGGCGCACGGGCCTTGCAGCCTTGTTGCACCGCACCGGCGACGAGGCAGGCTCCCGCGCGTGACCACCCTGTCCGAGGGGGTCGACATGATCGAGTTCCTGCTCGTCGC
>CAXUES010000171.1:0-5214 GCA_964250185.1 uncultured Solirubrobacteraceae bacterium
TGACCTCGACCTACGACCACCGCATCATCCAGGGCGCGGAGTCGGGGCAGTTCCTTCAGCAGGTCGAGGCGCGCCTGCAAGGCGAGGAGGGCTTCTACGAGGAGGTCTTCTCCGCGCTGGGCGTCACGCTCGGCGACGCGCCCGCCGCCCCGCAGCCCACGGCCCCCGCCGCCACGGCTCCCGCGCCCCCCGCCGCGACGGCGACCTCCGCCGGCGGCACCGCCGACGAGGAGCTGCTCGGCGCCGTGCAGGCCGCGGTCAGCGTCATCAAGGCCTTCCGCACGCACGGCCACCTCGCCGCGCACCTCGACCCGCTGGGCACCGATCCCGAGGGAGACCCCTCGCTGGATCCGGAGGGCGTCGGCCTCACGCCGGAGCTCATGGCCCGGATCCCGTCGCGGATCCTGCGCATCGGCGTGCCGGGCGACACGTTCGCCGACGCGCTCCCGCACCTGCGCGAGACCTACACGGGCACGATCGCCTACGAGATCGAGCACATCTCCAGCCACCGCCAGCGGTCGTGGCTGCGCGAGAAGATCGAGACGGGCGCCTTCCGCACCCCGCTCACCCAGGACGAGTCCAAGGCGCTGCTCAAGCGGCTCATCGAGGTCGACGGCTTCGAGCGCTTCATGCACCGGGCCTACCTCGGGCAGAAGCAGTTCTCCGTCGAGGGCCTCGACATGACGGTGCCGATGATCGACGAGTCGATCCAGCTCGCGGCGGCCAACGGCGGCAAGGAGGTCGTCGTGGGCATGGCCCACCGCGGCCGCCTCAACGTGCTCGCCCACAACCTCGGCCGGCCCTACGGCACGATCTTCGCCGAGTTCGAGGGCGCATCCACGCTGGAGGCCGTCACCACGATCCCGCAGGGCGGGACGGGCGACGTGAAGTACCACCACGGCGCGCAGGGCTCCTACGCCCTTCCGAACGGCGAGTCGATCCTCGTCAACCTCGAGTCCAACCCGTCGCACCTCGAGTTCGTCCACCCGGTGGTCCTCGGCGCCACCCGCGCCGCCCAGACGGTCCGCACCGACGCGCACCCCACGCGCGACACCGACGCGGCCGTGCCGATCGTCCTGCACGGCGACGCGGCGTTCCCGGGCCAGGGCGTGGTGTCGGAGTCGCTGAACCTCCAGGCGCTGGACGGCTACCAGGTCGGCGGCGCGCTGCACCTCATCCAGAACAACCAGGTCGGCTTCACCACCGACCCGGAGGACTCGCGCTCGACGCGCTGGGCCTCGGACCTCGCCAAGGGCTTCGACGTCCCGATCATCCACGTCAACGCCGACGACGTCGCCGCGTGCATCTCCGCGGTGCGCCTCGCCTTCGCCTACCGCGAGGCCTTCGGCCACGACGTGCTCATCGACCTCATCGGCTACCGCCGCTTCGGCCACAACGAGGCCGACGAGCCCGCGTACACGCAGCCCGAGATGTACGCGATCGTCAAGCAGCACAAGCCGGTCGCGCAGCTCTACGCCGACCGCCTCGTCGAGGCCGGCATCGTCTCCCGCGAGGAGGTCGATGCCCAGACCAAGGCGATCATGGACGAGCTCGGGGAGATCCACGCCGACCTCAAGGCGCGCATCAAGGCCGCCGAGGACGCGGGCACCGACACCCAGCGCACGAACGAGTACCAGCTGGATCGCACGCCGTCGCCCGAGCCCAAGACGAGCGTGGACGCCGACGTCCTGCGCCGCCTCAACGACGAGCTCGTGCAGGTGCCCGAGGGCTTCACTATCCACCCCAAGCTCGTGCGCCAGCTCGACCGCCGCCACGGCGCGGTCGGCGAGAACGGCGGCATCGACTGGGCCCACGCCGAGGGCCTCGCGTTCGCCTCGCTGCTGGAGGAGGGCGTCCCCGTCCGCCTCACCGGCCAGGACGCCGAGCGCGGCACGTTCTCCCAGCGCCACCTCGTCCTGCACGACGCCAAGACCGGCCAGACGCACTCGCCGATCCAGTCGCTGCCCGGCGCCAGGGCGAGCTTCGAGCTGCACAACTCGCCGCTGAGCGAGATCGCCTGCCTCGGCTTCGAGTACGGCTACTCGCAAGAGGCTCCCGAGACGCTCGTTCTGTGGGAGGCGCAGTTCGGCGACTTCGCCAACTCCGCGCAGGTCATCATCGACCAGTTCATCGTCTCGGGCCTGGCCAAGTGGGGCCAGTCCTCGCGGCTGACCCTCCTGCTGCCCCACGGCTACGAGGGCTCGGGTCCCGAGCACTCCTCGGCCCGCCTGGAGCGCTTCCTCACGCTCGCCGCCGAGGGGTCGATCCGCGTCGCCAACCCGACGACGCCGGCGCAGTACTTCCACCTGCTGCGCCGCCAGGCGACCATCGCCAAGCAGCGTCCGCTCGTGGTCATGACCCCGAAGTCGCTGCTGCGCCTGCCCCAGGCCACCAACCGCCTCGAGCACCTGTCCGAGACGAAGTTCTTCCCCGTGCTGGGCGAGCCGCGCGTGCCCACCGACCAGGTCAAGCGCCTGATCCTCTGCACGGGCAAGATCTACTACGACCTCGTCGGGCACCCGAGCCGGCAGGACAACCCCGAGGTGGCCGTGGGCCGCGTCGAGCTGCTCTACCCCTTCCCCGAGGCCCAGATCAAGGAGCTCATCGAGAGCTACCCGAACCTCGAGGAGGTCGTCTGGGCCCAAGAGGAGCCGCGCAACATGGGCGCCCGCGCGCACATGGCCCCGCGGCTCATGCAGATCCTCGACGAGGGCATCCGGGTGGGCTACGTCGGCCGGCCGGAGCGCGCGAGCCCGGGCGAGGGGTACCCCGCCGCGCACAACGTCGAGCAGAACCGCATCATCCGCACGGCGCTGGACCGCTCCATCGGCGTGTCGCTGTACCCGGCCAAGACGCCGGGCGAGCGGTAGGACGCCCGAGGGCACCCGGGCGGGCGACCGCCCGGGTAGCCTCCGTCGCATGAAGCGTTCCAAGGGCGTCGTCGTCGCCGGTCTCGGCGTCGCCGCTGCAGGCTGGATGGCCGGGTGCGGCGACGACGGCGACCAGACGGCGTACTGCACCGACGCCAACGGGCAGATCGTCGACGACAGCAACTGCGACCGCCAGAGCGGCTTCGGCGGCGGCTTCTTCTTCATCGGCGGCCTCGGCGGTGGACGCCTCGGCGGCCGCGTGCCCAGCCCGGACTCCTCCTCGCGCATCGACGCGGGCGACAAGGCCGGCGTGCGCCAGCGCTTCGGCGGCTTCGGCTCGCGCGCCTCGGGCAGCGCGGGGCGCTCCGCCACCGGCGGCTCCTTCGGGAAGTCCGGCGGCGGCGGCTTCTTCTCCGGCGGCAGCTGAGCCGTGCGGCGCGAGGCCTCACTGCCCCGCGAGGACTGGCAGCGGACCATCGAGGGCCAGGGCCTGGTCTTCTGGCGCACGCAGCTACCCGACGGCACCGAGCGCTCCTACTGGACCGAGGACGCCTGCTACGTCCTCAACTACGACGAGGTCGCCGAGCTCGAGCTCGCCGCCAACGAGCTCGTGGAGCGCTGCGTGGACGCCGCGCAGCACATCGTGGACAACGGCCTGTGGGACCGCTTCGGCATCCCGGTCGCCTGGCGCGGGCGCATCGCCGAGGCCTGGGAGTCCGAGCCGCCGATGCTCCACGGCCGCTTCGACCTTGCCTACCTCGGCGAGGGCAGCCCGCCCAAGCTCCTGGAGTACAACGCCGACACCCCCACCGCGCTGCTCGAGTCGGCCGTGGTGCAGTGGATGTGGCTGCAGGACGTCGACCCGACCGCCGACCAGTTCAACTCGGTGCACGAGCGGCTGATCGAGCGCTGGACGGAGCTGTCAGGGCGCCTGCCCGGGCGCACCGTGCACTTCGCCTACTCCGAGGCCGAGCTCTCCGGCGAGGACCGCATGACGGTGGAGTACCTCGCCGACACCGCGCGCCAGGCCGGCCTGACCGGGCACGTCATGCCGATCGAGCAGCTCGGCTTCCACGACATCACGGGCTTCGTCACGCCCGAGGGGGAGCGGATCGCCACGGTCTGCAAGCTCTACCCCTGGGAGTGGATGTGGCACGAGGAGTTCGGCGAGGCCGCACTGCGGCGCATGTGCGACGTGCTGCACGCGACGCAGTGGATCGAGCCGGTGTGGAAGGCGCTGTGGTCCAACAAGGCGCTGCTCACCGTGCTCTGGGAGCTCTTCCCCGACCACCCCAACCTGCTGCCGACCTACCTCGCCGGGCAGGCGCCGGCCGACTTCGGCGACCACGTCCGCAAGCCGCTGCTCAGCCGCGAGGGGGCCAACGCCATGGTCGTCCGCGGCGGCGAGGTCGTCGCCAAGGGCCCCGATCAGGGCTACGGCGAGGAGGGCTACGTCGTCCAGGCGCTCGCCGACCTCGGCGAGCACGACGGCGACCACGGCGTGTGCCATCCCGTGTTCGGGGTGTGGACGGTCGACATGACCGCCGCCGGGCTGGGCATCCGCGAGTCCGACGGGCTCATCACGGACAACCTCAGCCGGTTCGTGCCCCACAAGATCGAAGCGGCCTCCTAGGTCCGCACGCCGACCGCCGCCCACGCGGTCGCGGCGGCCTCCGAGCGCGAGCCGACGCCGAGCAGGGCGTAGGCGCGCTGCAGGTGCTTGTGCACCGTGCGCGGCGAGGTGCCCATGAGCCGCGCGGCCTCCGGCGCGGTCCGTCCCAGGGCGATCCAGCGCAGCGCCTCGGCCTGGCGCGGGGTGAGGCCGAGGCCCCGCAGCGCCTCGGCGGACATGCCGCCCGAGCCCCCGGCGAGCACGAGCAGGTCGGTGCCCGCCTCGGGGCCGGCGAGCACCCGGATCGAGAGGGTGCCGCCCTCCCCGTCCAGCACGAGCGCCTCGTTCGCGGTCGAGGCGGCGTCGCGGTGGGCGGCCAGCGCCGCCCGCATGGACGCGGGCAGCCGGCTGAGCGCTCCGTCGACGCCGAGCACGTCGCGCAGGAGCCGCCGCGCCGGCGTGGTCGCCACGGGCACGCGGCCGTGCCCGTCCACCACGAGCACGGCCTGGCCCGCCGTCTCCAGGCCGCGGGCGAGCGCGGCGATCGTCGCGTCGCGCGCGGCGGCCAGCTCGATGGCGCGGTAGGCCTGGATGAGGTGCGGGCGGGCGGCACCGAGCAGCGCAACCTCGGCGTCGGAGAAGTCCTCGGGCCCCCGCGAGAGCGCGACGCCCAGGACGACGGGCGGACGCGAGGGCCGCGTGCAGGCGACCTGGGAGCCGATCCCGAGCGGG
>CAXUES010000171.1:5224-6520 GCA_964250185.1 uncultured Solirubrobacteraceae bacterium
GTCGCGGGTGCGGCGGATGTGCGCGAGCACGGGGTGCTCGTGGGCGAGCGCCGCCCACCGCAGGACGAGCTCCTGCGGCACGTCCGGGACCGCCACCGCCCACAGGTCCTCGGGCACATCGCCGACCTCGTTGTAGGAGGCGTAGGCGCTCGGCACGACCTCCAGGAGCACGCCGAGGATGCCCGAGCGCAGCTCGTCGAGGTCCTCGAAGCCGTAGATGCCCTCCAGGAGGGCGACGAGCTGCCGGTCGTGCGCGGCCACGGTCGTCGGGAGCCTACGCAGGTGGTGCGTACGCGCCCAACCGGGAGCTGCGGCTCAGCCCCGCAGGCGCAGCCCGTGGACCATCACGCGCGAGTCCTCGCGGCTCGTGCGCTCCCACCGCTCGTCGCAGCGCTCGAGGAAGTGCTCGCTGGTCAGGCGGCCGGGGTCGGTGAAGACGACCTCGGTCGTGATGCGCGGCAGGAGGTCGAGCATCGCGTCGACGAGGCGCTCCTCGTAGAGGACGTCGGCGCCGACGACGAGGTCGTACGGCGCGCCGTCGAGCAGCGGCTGCGGGTGGAAGAGGTCGGCGACGAGCCCCTCGACCTGCAGGTCGTTGCGAGCCGCGTTGGCCTGCGCGGCGGCGACGGCCTCCGGCGCCCAGTCGGTGGCCACGGCCTTCGCGCCGGCCAGCGCGGCGCCGATCGCGCCGAGCCCCAGGCCGCAACCCAGCTCGAGCACGCTGCGCCCGCGCAGGGAGCGCCGCGCGAGCGTCCGGGCGAGCACCGGGCCGCTCGGCCACAGCTCGGCCCAGTAGGGGATGAACTCGTCCTCGGCGGTGAAGCGCTCGTCGTCCAGGAGCGCCTCCGGGTCGCGCGGGCGGGCCACGACGACGTCGCGGCCGTCCCCGAGCACCACGACCTCGTCGACGGTGTCGGTGGCGCTCATGACCGTGCCGCCAGCGCGTCGCGGACCGGGGCGGCGCCCGGGGCGATGTCCGGCTCGAGGCGGTCGAGCAGCTCGCGCCACCCCGGCTGCAGGGCGATCGCCCGGTCCACGCGCTCCAGCGCGGTGGGTAGGTCGCCGTTCTGCGCGGCGGCCAGGCCCGACCAGAAGAGCAGCTCGTGGGAATCCGGGGCCAGCGCGGAGGCGCGCTCGTAGCGCTCGGCGGCCTCGTCGAGGCGGCCCTGCGCGGTGAGGTCGTCGCCCGCGGTGGCCTGCTCGTAGGCGTCGTGGAGGTCCAGCAGGCGGTCGAGCTGCTCGAGCGGCTCGGGGTCGTCGTCCACCCGCAGGTCCACGGTGGAGCGTCCCGGGACG
>CAXUES010000172.1:0-4180 GCA_964250185.1 uncultured Solirubrobacteraceae bacterium
CCGTGCAGAGCCTCGTTCCACCACCCGTAGGCCCGCACGCCGAGGCGCGGGATGCCCGGCGCCCGGCTCGAGTTGGCCTGCGCGGCCTTCTCGGCGAGCGTCATGTGCGCGACGAGGTCCGTCGCGCGCTCCTCGAAGGAGCGGCTCGTGTCCTGGTAGATCGGGGCGGCCTGCGCCGCTCCCGCCCCCAGCAGGCACGCGGCGACCGCGAGCCCTCCGGCGAGGCGCGTGCGCGCGCCCCGGGACTTCGTCATCTAGATCCTCCTGAGTGCTGACCCGAACGCACGTGAAGGCGGGGTGAGCCGCGACACGCTGTCGCGAACCTACGGACCTCGCCGACGTTCCGTCAAGTGCCTTGCAGAACTCCGCCGCGCCAGCCTCCCGACGCACCGGCTTCTGTCAAGCGGCGTTCAGGTCATGGTCGCCGCGGCACGCTCCGCGAGCGCCTGCGGGGTGCGCGCCAGCACGAGCGCCGCCGCCCCCAGCACCTCGGCCTGCGCGCCCAGCGCCCCGGCCACGACCTCGACCTGCGCCGCGGCGGGGGCGATGGCGTGCCGGTCGATCGCCTCGCGCACCGCGCGGACGAGCACGTCGCCCGTCTCGGCCAGGTCCCCGCCGAGGACCACGAGGCGCGGGTTGAGCACGTTGACCACCGAGGCGATCGCGTCGCCGATCGCACCCCCGGCGTCGGTCACCGCCCGGAGCGCGCCCCGGTCGCCCGCGGCCAGCAGCCCGGGCAGCCCGGCGACCTCGACCGGCTCCCCCCGCGAGCGCGAGAGCAGGTCGGCGATCGCCACCGGGCTGGCGACGGTCTCCAGGCAGCCGCGCTTGCCGCAGCGGCAGATCAGCCCACGGTCGTCCACGCGCACGTGGCCGATCTCCCCCGCGATGCCGCTGCCGCCGTGGTACTGGCGGCCGCCGAGGATGAGGCCGAGGCCGATCCCCGCCGACAGGCGGATGTAGAGCATGTCGTCGACGTCGCGCGCGACGCCGAAGGAGCGCTCCCCGAAGGCCCCGAGGTCGGCGTCGTTGCCCAGCACGACGGGGAGGTCGAGGCGCTCGGAGAGCTCGCGGGCCGGCACGAGCCCGCCCCAGCTGGGCAGGATCCCCTCGGCGTGCACCGCGCCCGTGCGCGCGTCGATCGGCGCGGCGAGCGCCATCCCGACGCCGAGCACGCGCGAGCGCGGCACCTCGGCGGTGCGCAGGACGCCGTGGACGAGCTCCCGGGCCAGGTCGAGGCTCGCGGTCGGCGCGTGGTCGACCTCGGCCGGCGAGACGTCGCCGGCGAGCATGCGCCCGGACAGGTCGCACACGGCGGCGCGCACGTGCGCGTGACCCACGTCGACGCCCACCGCGAAGCCCGCCCGCGGGACGATCGACAGGAGCACGGGCGGGCGGCCGGTGCTGCGCGGGCGCGAGGCCTCGTCGGGCTCGAGCTCCTCGACGATCCCCGCGCGCTCGAGCTCGTCGAGCAGGGTGGAGACCGTCGGCCGGGACAGGCCCGTCGCGTCCACGAGGGCCATGCGCGTGCTGGCCGGCCGCAGGTGCAGCGCGCGCAGGACGCGCACGCGGTTGACGTCGCGGACGCCGCGCTGGCCGGTCTCGTCCTCCATCATGGGCGGCGCACCCCGCCCATCATGGCGCCTGGGCTAGAGGCAGACCTCAGGCCTCGGTGACGACCTCGTCGTAGCCGAAGCGCGGCAGGCGGTCGAACCAGGCGCCCTCGGTCGCCGGACGGCCCAGGTTGACCACGAGGATCGACTTGTGGCTCGTGCCCGCGAGGAACTCGGCGTCGACGCCCGCGGCGTCGAAGCCGCCCATCGGCCCCGTGGCCAGGCCGGCGGCGCGCGCGGCGATGATGAAGTAGCCCGCCTGCAGCCACGCGTTGTTGCGGGCGATGGCCTCGCGGAGGCCGGCCTTCTCCTCGCCGTCGAAGTTCGCCTTCATCTCCGGCTTGGGCGGCATGAGGCGCGGGATGTCCTCGTGGAAGTCCACGTCGGCGGCGAGCACGACCGTGGCGGGCGCCGACTCGGTCTTCGCGCGGTTGCCCTCGCTCATGAGCGGCAGGAGCCGCGCCTTGGCCGCGGCCGAGCGCACGACGACCCAGCGCAGCGGGTTGGTGTTGGCCATGGTCGGCGGCCACTTGGACAGCTCGAAGATCGCCTCGAGCTGCGCGTCGGTGACGGGCTCGGGGTCGAAGGCGTTGGCGGTGCGCGCCTCCGAGAACAGCAGCGTGCGGGCCGCCGGATCGAGGACGATCGCGTCCATGGGCGGTGCGGTCTGAGGAGTCACGTCTTCGAGCGTAGCAACTAGCTAAATCGAAGCGACCTCGAAGTCGCGAGCGACGCCGTCTAGCATGGGCCCGTGCCCACCTCGACCTCCAGCGCCTGCTCCGAGGTCCGCGACGACGCCGACCTGCGGCTCGCCTTCGGGCTGCTCGGTAAGCCGTGGACGGGCATGGTCCTCGGGCGCCTCGGCGACGGCCCCATGGGCTTCGCCGAGCTCGGCCGCGCCGTCGAGGGCATCAGCCAGTCCGTCCTGTCGGACCGCCTGACGTCGCTGGCGGGCGTCGGCCTGCTCGTCCGCGAGGTCACCCCGGGCCCGCCCGTCTCGGTCAGCTACGCGCTCACCGACGACGGCCGCGCCCTCCTCCCCGCGCTCGAGGCGCTCGCCCGCTGGGCCCACGAGCACCTCGATCCGCAGCGCTGCGCCGCCGCGCGCGCGGCGCGCTGAGTCAGAGCTCCCGGACCACCTGGTCGTAGGCCAGGCGCGGCAGGCGCTCCCCCCAGGCGCCCTCCGGCGCCGGGCGGCCCAGGTTGACCAGCAGGAAGGAGCGCCACCCGGTGCCCGCCAGCAGGTCGGCGTCCAGACCAGACGCGTCGAAGCCGCCCATCGGCCCGGCGGCCAGCCCGACGGCCCGCGCGGCGAGCAGCACGTAGCCCGCCTGCAGCCAGGCGTTGTCGCGCGCGGTGCGCTCGCGGTGGGCCGGATCGGCGGCGAAGCGCTCGCGCATCCGCGGCTTCTGCGGGTGCAGCTGCGGGAGGTGCTCGTGGAAGTCCAGGTCGGCGGCGAGCACGACCGTCAGCGGCGCCCGCTCGACCCGGGGGCGGTTGCCCCGCTTGACGTGCTCCAACAGCCGCGCGCGGGCCGCGGGCGTGCGGATGACGAGCCAGCGCAGCGGGTTGGTGTTGGCCGAGGTCGGCGGCCACTGGGCCAGCGACTGGAGCTCCGCGAGCTGCGCGTGGGTGACGGGCTCCTCGGTGAAGGCGCCCGTCGTGCGCGCCTCGGTGAACAGCAGCGCGCGCGCGGCCGGGTCCAGCGGCGCCATCAGCCCCGCAGGACCTCCGGACCGCGGGCGTCGATCGCCGCGGCGCTCGGCCGGGCGCGCAGCGCCTCCAGCCACGCCGTCGTCCGCGGGAACGCCGCGGCGTCCGGGGCGAGCTGCGGGCCCCACGCCGGCAGGCGCACCGCGAGCGGCAGCCCGCTGAGGTCGGCGTAGGTGAGCTGCTCGCCGCAGAGCCAGCGCCCGTCGTGGGCGCCGAGCTGGTCCTCGAGCATCCCCCAGCGCCGGGCCAGGCGCCCGTGCAGGCGCTCGACGATGTCGTCGGGATCCTCCGGCGCGGGCCACGCCGCCTTGCGGAAGCCGAGGAAGAACGGCACGAGCAGCTCGGCGTCCAGCCACACGACGGTGCCCCGGGCCCACCCGCGCAGCGCGGGATCGGCCGGCCACAGCGGCGGCTCGGGGTGCACCTCCTCCAGCCACTCGCAGATGACCGACGACTCGCGCAGGGCGCTGCCGTCGGCGAGCTCGAGCGTGGGCACCTTGGCCAGCGGGTTGAGCTCGCGCAGCCGGGCGGGCCGCTGCACGGGGTGGATCTCGGCCAGCTCGACGGCCAGCCCCTTCTCGGCGAACGCCGCGCGCACCTTCCCCGCGAAGGGGGAGAGCTGCCAGCTCCACAGGCGCGCGGCGGCCGCGGTCATCAGGCGCTCGGGAGCAGCTTGGCCTCGAGCTTGATCTCGACGTTGTTGCGCAGCGCGTTGGACACCGGGCACTGCTGCTCGGCGGCCTTGGCGGCCTCCTCGAAGGCGGCCTGGTCGAGGCCGTCGACCTTGCCCTCGACGGTGAGGACCGACTCGGTGATGGCGAACCCCTCTCCGGCCTTGTCGAGCGTCACGCGGG
>CAXUES010000172.1:4190-6491 GCA_964250185.1 uncultured Solirubrobacteraceae bacterium
GAGTGGGCCCCGGCGATGAGCTCCTCCGGGTTGGTCTGCGTGCGGTCGGAGTCCTCGGCGCGCTTGGACAGGCTGACCGGGAAGGTCGCGGCGTTGGACGTGCTCAGGACGAGCGTGCCGGATCCTTCGGCGGCGCTCCCGTGCCACTGGGTGTCGGCTCGGCGGCGGGCGACGGGCATGTGGTGCTCCTTCGATCGGGACTGCGTTCCCCTGAGCGGTGCCCGGCCGCGCGGGCCCCTTAACGCCGTGGGCGGGGGACGTGGACTTCACAGCCCGGTGACATCTGCGTCAGACTGACGGCCGTGGCGAGCGAACCAGGGACGATCCGCCGCCGCCACGACCCCACCGACGCCTCGGTCTGGCTGGACCGCTCGGGCGGCCCGACCTCGTGGCGGTGGCACCTCCCGGGCCTCGCCCTGGCGGCGGGGATGGTCCTCGCGACGGTCGTCGTGGGCGTCGACTACGGCCTGAGCCCGCGCGACACCGACAAGATGCTCGGGTCACGCTCGCTGCTGGTCGTCGTCCTCGTGGTCGCCTTCCTGGCGCTGGACGTGCTCCCCCACGCCTGGCGGCGCCGGCAGGGCGGCCTGCTCGCGCAGGTCCGCGCGGTCCTCCTCGAGCGCTGGACGCGGCGGCGCGTGCTCGTGGTCGTGCTCGGCTTCGTCTCCTTCTACGCGACGTACCTGAGCTACCGCAACCTCAAGAGCTTCGTCCCCTTCCTGGTCCCCCAGGACGACGACTCCCAGCTGCTGCGCATCGACCGGCTCATCTTCGGCGGCCACGACCCGGGAGTCGTCCTGCACGACGTGCTCGGCACGGGCATCGCCGCGCAGGTCCTCTCGCTGGCCTACATCTTCTTCCTGGCCTTCGTGCCGCTCTCGCTCGCCTGGGTGCTGATGACCTGGACGAACCCGATCCCGGCCCTCTGGTACGTCACGGCGCTCGGCCTCAACTGGACGCTCGGCGTCGTCTCCTACCTCGTGCTGCCCTCGGTCGGGCCGATCTTCACCGCGCCCGCGCTGTACGCGACGCTGCCCGTCACCGGCGTCTCGGAGCTGCAGCACTCGCTGCTGGTCCAACGCGCGGCCGTGCTCGCCGACCCGTCCAACACCGCCAACGTGCAGTCGATCGCCGCCTTCGCGTCGCTGCACGTCTCCGTCGTGCTCACCGCGGCGCTCATCGCGCAGCTGCTCGGCCTGCGAGGGGCGATCACGCGCACGCTGTGGGCCTACCTCGCCGTGGTCGTGGTGGCCACGCTGTACTTCGGCTGGCACTACGTCCTCGACGACGTCGCGGGCGCGCTCATCGGCGTCGTCGCCGTCGTGGCCGGCGGCCTGGCCACCGGCCACCTCGGCGTCCCGCGGCGCCTGCGCCGTCAGACGTCCTCCACCGGGTAGCTAGCCCGCCTCCTCCTCGGTCTGGCCCAGGCGCCAGCCGCGGTCCCCGGCCAGCGCGGCGGCGGCCGCGGGGCCCCAGGAGCCCTTGGCGTAGGGCTGCGCCTCCGGGGGCGCGTCCAGCACGGGCTGGCAGACCGCCCACAGGCGCTCGATCTCGTCCGCGCGGGTGAAGAGCAGGTGGTCGCCGGCCATCACGTCGTGCAGGAGCCGCTCGTAGGCCTCCAGGCCGTCGTGGCCGTCGAAGGCGTCGGCCACGTCGAGGTGCAGCGACGCGTCGCCGAGGTCCAGCGACGGGCCGGGGACCTTCGCGCGCACGTCGATGGTCACCTGCGGGTCGTCGCCGAGCTCGAAGACGAGCTCGTTCGGCGCCGTCGGGGTCTCGTCGTCGTCGTAGGCGTCGAACATGCGCAGCGGCGGCTCCTGGAAGCCGATGGTGATCGTCCGGCGGCCCTCGGCCAGCGCCTTGCCCGTGCGCAGGATGAAGGGGACGCCCGCCCAGCGCCACGTGTCGACGTGGACCCGGGCGGCGACGAACGTCTCCGTGGTCGAGTCGTCCGCGACGTCGTCCTCGTCGCGGTAGCCCTCGAACTGCCCGAAGACGACCTCGGACGGATCCAGCGGCCGGACCGCCTCGAAGAGCTTGGCCTTCTCGTCGTGCAGTGAGCGGTCCTGCAGGCGCACGGGCGGCTCCAGCGCGACGAAGCCCAGCAGCTGGAAGAGGTGGGTGACGATCATGTCGCGGAAGGCGCCCGTGGCCTCGTAGAAGGACGCGCGCCCCTCCAGGCCGAGCGTCTCGGGCACGTCGATCTGCACGTAGGCGATGTTCGTCTTGTTCCACACGGGCTCGAACAGGCCGTTGGCGAAGCGCAGCGCGAGGATGTTCTGCGCCGCCTCCTTGCCCAGG